>JACPBU010000020.1 GCA_016180165.1 Candidatus Woesearchaeota archaeon
TCCCATCTAAAAAATGAGTTCCGCTGCAACAATGGATGCTTCCACAACGGCTCCAACATCCAGGATTGATTTTTCCCAGCCTGTGGACATCTCTCAACTCTTTCCGGCGATAGAACAGGCGCTTTTGGAGAGGGGAATTGATGTTGAGGAGATAAAGAATCCATCGCGAGGAATATCTTGCGAGGGAGCCTATTCTAATACTTTTGGATGGACCAGGGTTGGAGGGGGGAATCTCTTTGAGCGGGCTAACCATAGGAAATTAGGACATTACCATATGGGCGGAACGGTTGAGATCCGATATGAAGTTTTTGCAAAGCCAAGTGATGAAAGTGGCCGTTTTAAGGAGGACTATCCAGAAATCCAAAAAGCCAAAATTGAGCTTGTGGAGTGGCGAGGTGGTTCTCTTAATAGAATAGAAATCGATTATCAGAGAGGCGCCAACTCTGGAAAAATTTGTCAAGGATGTTATAGTGATGGGAATGTCGTTTCACAGCAGTTGGTATCTTCAATTAAAAGATATTCCAATGATTTTGGAAAAGTGGTTCAGCTTTTTGCCGATGCCTTTGCCTCAACCTACCAGAAAAAGAAAGAGCCAGCTGTTTCTCGGGCAGTTTAAGGCCAGAATCTCCAATACTCTTTTTATTCCTGCCAAAATCTACCTTCGGTTTCTCAGCAGGTTTTAAGCCAGAATCTCAGGAAGCAAGAAAACCGAAAACCGAATGCTTTATAAAGAAGCAGTCAATTCTTACCCTTGAAGTGAGAAGGAAAAAAAGCAGTTTTTCTCACATACTGAAGGATGAAATCTAAACCCTCAGCAAGGCCCAAGGAGAGGTATATTGTGTTTGAGGCAACAACAAGCGGCTTGAGAACAAGGGCAATGATTGGCCATGAGGTGCAGAACATATTGGCTGCCCATTTCAAAAGCAGGAAGCCTGAACTTTCGCTGAGAGTGTTGTATGACAAATTCAACGATTCGAAAATGAGGGGCACGCTTAAAGTGAACAACAGGTTTGCAAGGGAGTCTATTTCAGCTCTCAACAGCTCCGGGAGATTTAAAACGCTGGGAATGAGCGGAATCTTAAAGGTTGCAGTGAGAAAATTCTTGTTCAACAAAGAGTAAAGAGGTGGAACTATGGAACCGATGCCGCATCAATTGATGGGTTACGACAGGGCAATTACTATGTTCAGCCCTGACGGGCGATTATTGCAGGTTGAGTATGCAAAAAAAACAGTGAAGCAGGGCAGCACCGCCATAGGCATGGTCTGCACTGATGGGATTCTCCTGGTGACGGACAAAAGGATAGTTGATTCTCTTGTTGTCCCTGAATCTGTCGAGAAGATATGGCAGATTGATGACCATATCGGCGCAACCGCATCCGGCATCCTGTCTGATGCACGTGTGCTGATCGAGCGGGCGCAATTAAAAGCCCAGCAGCACAAAGTTGTCTATGACTCTCCTATCGATACTGTCTCAGTGGTCAAGGATGTCTGCAACCTCAAGCAGATATGCACCCAATCAGGAGGATTGAGGCCGTTTGGCGTCTCGGTTCTTTTTGCCGGCATTGATGGGGAGAAAGCAAGCCTCTTTGAGACTGACCCGACAGGGATCTTCTTCGAATACAGGGCTTCGGTCATCGGGGAGGAAGAAGCTGAGATAGAGGAAATCCTGCATAAGGAGTATAATGACAGCCTCACTTTAGACGATGGATTAAGGCTCTGCCTCAATTCCCTGAAAAAGACACTGGGCGAAAGCTTTTCCGCTGAAAGGATCGATGCTGCATTCATCAGGAAGGATGAGAAAAAGTTCAGGAAATTCACCAAGGAGACCATCCTCAGGGTGCTTGAAGAAGGGAAACGGGAGCAGAAGCCAAAGAAGAAGTGATCTGCGGAAAAAAAAGGAAAAAAATTGCTGAGCAAAAAAGTGATCGCTGGATAAAAACGAGATTACAAATTAAAAAACAAAGGAGAAGAAAAAAATGACAGAATGGCTCGTGAAAGAAAAGGAGATTGTTGTTCCCGGAGAGAAATTGGTGACGGGAATGGATGCCCTCCCCGGCATCGGGACATATCGTGAGGGGGATTCAATCTATGCGGGGAGGTTAGGGCTGACGTATCTCGATGGGAGGACCATCAAGCTGATTCCCTTATCCGGAAGATATTCGCCAAAAAAAGATGATGTTATCGTCGGCAAGGTCTTCAATATCGGCATGTATGGGTGGAATATAGATACCAATTCTGCCTATCCTGCGGTGCTTAATCTCAAGGAGGCGTCTGCAGATTTTATACCGAAAGGAGCTGACCTCACCAGGTATTATTCTATCGGAGATTATCTCGTCTGCCAGGTCTTCAATGTCACGAGCCAAAAGCTGATTGACGTCAGCATGCGGGGGCCGGGGCTTGTGAAGCTGACGGGCGGAAGGGTCATTGCAGTAAGCCCCCAAAAAGTGCCAAGGATCATCGGAAAGCAGGGAAGCATGGTCATGCTGCTCAAGCAGGCATCAAGCTGCCTGATCACTGTCGGGCAGAACGGGCTGGTCTGGATAAAAGGAGAGCCTTCGATGGAGTTTCTTGTCGAAAGAGCGATCAGGATGATTGAAGAGCAGAGCCACATCTCGGGGCTGACAGAAGCGGTAAGCGCTTTCCTTGAAGCAGAGACCGGGAAAAAACTGGCATAAACTAACGGTGAAACTATGACTTATGAAAAACGATTGCAGGGAAGGGCATTTGATGCCATCAGGAATATGGAAGCAAAAGTCGGCGTCATCAAGCGTGCTGACGGGAGCGCATACTTCAGGACAGGAAATACCTGGGCATATGCTGCAGTCTATGGCCCAAGGAACCTTTATCCAAAGTTCCTGCAGGATCCGGCAAAAGGGATATTAAGGTGCAATTATAACATGATGCCTTTCTCCAGCAGGGGAGAGCGTGTCAGGCCTGGAGGCTCAAGGAGAAGCAAGGAAATATCTTTGGTGACGGAGAAGGCACTTTTGCCAGTCCTCAACCTTGATGATTTTCCCAATGCGGTCGTTGATGTCTTCATCGAACTGCCTGAGACTGAAGCAGGGAGCAGATGTGCCGGGATCAATGCAGCATCCATGGCATTGGCTGATGCAGGCCTGCTGATGAAAGACCTGGTCTGTGCAATCTCAGTCGGAAGGGTGGATGACAAAGTTGTAGTCGACCTTGATTACAGCGAGGAATCCTATGAAGATGGCCCGGTTGCAGACATCCCTATTGCGATGCTGGCCAACTCAGGGAAGATATCCTTATTGCAGATGGATGGATTAGTATCGCCGGAGATGCTTGAGAAAGCGCTGGCCATGGGCAGCAAGGCATGCCACGAAATAGCAGCTGCCCAGAAAGCTGCACTTAAGGAAAAATATTCAGGAACTGATGAAGCTTAAAGGAAGTGAAACCCATGAATGACAATGAACACAACCATATCCTTGCAATCCTTGATAAAGGAATGAGGCTTGACGGAAGGAAACCGCTTGATTACAGGAAACCTATCACCATCCAGCGAGGATTCACCTCTACAGCAGAGGGCTCAGCAAAAGTGACTATCGGTGAGACTGAGGTTCTTGTTGGCGTCAAGCTTGATCTCGGAAAGCCCTTTCCTGATACGCCGGATGAAGGTGCTATCATGGTCGGGGCAGAGCTTCTGCCGCTATCCAACCCTGAATTTGAGCTTGGCCCCCCGGGCATACAGGCAATTGAGCTTGCAAGAATCGTAGACAGAGGCATAAGGGAATCGAAGATGATTGGCCTTAACAAGCTTTCCGTCAAATCTGGAGAGCAATGCTGGGTGGTTTCCATAGATATCTGTACACTCAATGATGCGGGCAATCTCATCGATGCAAGTGCACTCGGTGCGGTTGCTGCCCTGCAGGAAGCGAAGTTCCCTGCCCTCAAAGATGGGAAAGTCGATTATCAGGATAAAACTGGCAAGAAGCTCCCTTTGGCCTGCATGCCGGTGACTGTCAATGTCTGCAAGATTGGAAACCATTTCATCGTTGACCCTTCAACCGAGGAGGAGAGAAACATCGATGCCCGGCTTGCAGTCGTCTCACTTGAAGACGGCCAGCTGTGCGCCCTGCAGAAAGGCGGTGATGCCCCGCTCACTCCAGAGGATATCAATAAGATGATTGCTTTAGCGATGGAAAAGGCAAAAGAGCAGCGGACATATCTCAAGCATTGAGGTGAAACCCATGGCAGAAAAGATATTACAGGAGAATTACACCAAGTATGAGGTTGCCAGGATTATCGGGGCAAGAGCATTGCAGATTTCAGGTGGGGCACCTTTTCTTGTCAAGCTTACTGACAAAGAGCTTGAAACGATGAGATTCAACCCGATTGAAGTTGCCAAGAAAGAATTTGCAGCAGGCGTCATCCCGATAACCGTCAAAAGGCCAATGCCAACTGTCCTCATGGAAGAGGCCAAGGCAGAAGCCAAGCAGTAACCTCTCTTTCTTTTTACCGATGGCGCAGCCAACGCATGAGATCACTCCTGAAAAGCTCAGCCATTATCTGGCCTTAACATCAAAGGCAATCGGCAAAGTTAAGATTGCTTCAATACAACAAATAAAAAGTGTTGATGCCGCAGCTGTCGGCAGGGATTTTCTTGACATGGCTGCGAGATACCTCTCTGATGCTAACCATTTCAAGGCTAAGGGGGATTTTGTCAATGCTTTTGCGTGCGTGAATTATGCGCACGGTTTTCTTGATGCCGGGGCAAGGATTAGGGTGTTCGAGATTGACGGGGATGAGCTAAGAAAATCTTTAGCAAAACCTTTAAATAATAGTATTCACTCAGCCATTTCGGGTGGTTTTATGTCGAAAGAAGATGATAAGATCAACAGCATCAGAAGGCACATCGACAGGATAGATACGGTCATCATCACCGCGCTTGCTGAAAGGATGTCCCTGATTCCTGATATCGCAGAATACAAGAAGAAGCACGAAATCCCCATCTTCGACGAGAAGCGTGAGACCGAAATCATGAAGGGCCTTAAGAAGGTCGCTGTGGTCCAGGGCCTTGATGAGGAATTTGTCGAGGAAGTGTTCCTGAGCATCATCAATGAGGCAAAAAGGATACAGAATGAGATCATCAACGGGCCGCATAGTGCGGAGTGAGGGACAGACAGGTAGAGGAATAGTTTCATCTGATTGGTCAGGGGGATTTGCATACTCTGTCCGTAAAAAAAATGCGAACTATCCCCGCCCTAAAGGGCGGGGCTTTTACGTTCGCATGTTTAGACGCAAAAGTCGCTCTAAAGAGCGGGGCTTTACACCCAGCGACTTTTGAGTAATACGCGTGATTTAATGCCAAAAAAGATATTTTTATGGTTATTTCTCTTAATAGGGTTGGCTGTCCAGCCGGTTCCGGCTGATTCCTGCGGCAACCATATATGTGAAAATTTTGAATCTGGTTTGCCTTGTGAACCGCAATGGGGCCCAGATTGCGTTTATTGTGCTGAAGATTGCGACTATTGCACTGATACGGATCCTGAGGTTGATATTTTTACAAAAGGCATAGTTATATTCAACTGGAACGAAAAGATAGAGGATGTTTGTACAAAAGACACTGAAATAGGAAGATCAAGAAATGATTTGACCAATAACCTTGGAGAAGCGTTTTGTGCAGGAGACAGGGGGCCAAATACTGGTGGTGCCGGAGGTAAAAGCATAGAATGCGAATTTGGCTGTGAGGATGGTGCTTGTTTAAGAAGCAAACCTTACTTTCCCTTGTGTATTGATACTGAGAGTGGAAAAAATACTGAAGTTCAAGGAACAACCAAGTTTCATGAATTTGAAAGCAGAGATGCCTGCATCGACGCAACAAGAGGCTCAGTAAGGGAATGAAGCGGCAGAGGTTGTAATCTCCATGAGTATTACTGCAATGAAGGGAACCAAGGATTAACACCCTATCAAGAAATTACGTTTGATTCTGTCATATGCCCTATCGGCTGCAGGGATGGAGCATGCATCCCCTGCGAGGGTTGCGCACTTAACGGAGAATGTTTAGGCTATGGAACCGTGACAGGAGATAAATATTGCAGCTCAACCGGAAGTTTAGAAATTTTAAAATCATTAGGTGAAAAATGTGTGCAACACTTTGAGTGCAAGAATAATAACTGTTTTATCAATAGGTGCTTACCAGTATGCGGGGATGGTTGTATTGATCAGTCGTTCAAATGCCTTCCCTTCGGCTCAATAATAGGCGATGAATATTGCGATACAGACAGCCAATTAAAGCTCCAAAAAGAGGATAGGAGTAAATGCAACAGCAATTATGAATGTAAACATAATATCTGTAAAAAGGATACCTGTAAGAATCCCAACTTTCTTATCAACTTGCTCAATTGGTTTAAGGGAATCTTTTCTTAAATGCAAATGTTCTATAATAGTAAATCACCGAAATTCTCGAAAATCCAAAAGGTGATTTACTATACTATAAAATCTCGCAATATTTCGATAATTAACGAGATTTGCTATAAGTCTCCGACTGGAAGTTGACCCCTGTTGGGCCTCGGGAATATTTAAGAGGCAGGAAAGCAAGGCCACCTACATCTCACCGATAAACACTTTATCGTTCTTCACTGCAATGCCTTTTTCGTTCTGCATCATCTCTTCGCTGCTCATCCTTGCGATGCCTAAAGAGATTAGCGTGCTGTATTGGGAGAGGATTGCGACTAAATCTCCCTGACTGATGCCGCTCTCAAGCTGCATGATGCCCGGGACAGCTAAATCTCTGCCATGGCTCAATGGCTGCATGCAGCCGTCAAAGACCCAGATCTTTGGCAGGTGGCGGACTGCATTTTCGATGGGCTGAAGGAATCTCCTGAGCATCTTTTCATTGCCTTCATTTTTGTAATACCAAAATGCATCGGCAAGGTCCTGCAGAGTCACTAAGGTTTTTTCTTCAAAAGCTGCAACACGCGTCCTGCGCAATTCAGCCATATGCGCGCCGCAGCCGAGATACATCCCAAGGTCGTGGATATATTTCCTGATATACGTTCCAGCCTGGCATCCTATCCTGAATAAGATGTACTGGCCGTGAATTTCAAGTATTTCTGCATAGTAGACATTCCGCTCACGCTCAACTCTCTTTACGGCGCTCTTCACCGGCGGAAGCTGGGTAATCCTTCCGGTAAATTTCAAAAAAGCTTCCTTTAATTTATTTTCTGGGATTTCCCCGTGGAGATACATGACTGCAACATATTCTTTGCCTGCATGAAGAAGGGCTTCTGTTATCCTCGTGGCTCTCCCAAGAGCAACAACAAGAACTCCGGTAACATTCGGGTCAAGAGTCCCCGAATGGCCCGCTTTGGAAGCCCCAAGGATATTTTTGACCCACTCAGCTGCCTGATGCGATGTTGGGCCACGGGGCTTGTCAAGGTTGACGAGGCCGTACTGGAGAAGTTCTGCGACGGTGGGCTGGGGAGTATCGGCAATTACTTCCTGTTTCTTTATCAGGATTTTTCTTTGGATCCTTTCCCAGGGGAATAAGCTTTCAGCCATATTTATGAAAATAACTGCGGACAGTTAAAAAACGTTTGGTTTATACAATCCAAGAAGGATGGAGAGTTTACCCTTTCTGCTTCGGGCCGCCTGTCATATGGTGGACTATCTTTTTAGGAATAGCTTCTTGTTTGGGCGAATGCTGGGGATGATGCTCTTTCTTCAGCTCCCTGATCTCTTCTTTCTCGATGATCTTTGCCTGTTCGGCCTTTGGCACTTCCTCGCCGCCTAAAGCCTCTTTGACAGAAATCTCTACTGGCTGCTCATCTTCCGCAGGGGCTGATCGAGGCTCCTTCTTTATAGAACTTTCAGGTTTCGTGATTGCCTTTTTCTCTTCCACTTTTTCTTTTGGGGCGCCAAACAATTCCGCAAAGACAACGCCTTCCTCGTCTTTTTTGCATTCAATCTTTACCTTGTGAGGGGGATGCTTTATCCCTCGGCCCCACATCTTCTGGTTAAGGTGCTTGCCGATGATGACCTTTGTCGCTTTCATGTGCCTCAGGATAAAGGCACGCAATGCCCTGACTGCCCTCGGCGTCCTTTTCCAGTTTGGGGCGCTGAGGAATGCTTTTCTCATAGGGACGATGTATATCCTCTCAAGGACAGTTTTCGCTTCTTTTTTCTTTTCTTTCTTTGCCATGGTAAATCAAGGTTTTAATCTGGATTTGGGGTGTGCAGGGAAGATCCCCTGAATTTTCAGGGAGCCTGTCCAAAACATCCTAATGGATTCAGCCAAATCCCCAATTTGCGGGATTAGGCTTTAGCCTTTGTCCTTCTCCAATTGCGTTTCACGTGAGTATGCCTTCCCGGGTGAACCCTTCTGCCTTTTCCATAAATCTTAGGCACCGTCCAATAAGGAGCCCATCTTGTATGAGTGTGGAGCTTCCCGAGCCGCTTTTTTTTACTTGGATGCTTATGCTTTGCCATGTTATCTCCTATCTAAGTTGATACAGCACTCAACAGTCTGATGTCATACCCAAATTGGTTATCACATCATAATCCATGAGTATCCATCCATGAGTATCCATCCATGAGTATCCATCCATGAGTATCCATCCATGAGGTATCAACCCAATTGAAATTAAACTCTCCGTAACTGGAACCCTTTTTTCTGAGGCTCCATCCTTCTCAGCAATTCCTTGAGTTGAGCATCTTCAATGACCTGGGCAAGCTGCCCTGATTCTATGCCGGATGCAAGCATGCCAAGCACCTGAACCGCTTTTTCAGGATGTGCTGTCTTTAAGGTGCAATATCTTTCGAAAGCGCCTTTGCCGAGGTATGGCCTGACCATCTCCTCAAGCCTGTTGAGCTGCTCCAAAACCTGGTGCTGCTCTCTCGCTTTTTGCTGCACTGCAGCAATATATTTTTGCTGAAGCGCCTCTGCTTTTCGTCTCTTGATATCTTCAATATCATCCATCTTACTCTTTCTTTTCAACAGGAGCCTGCTCCTTAGGAGGAGCTTTATCCTGGGCGGGGTGCTGCGCCTGTAGGGGAGCCTGCCCCTGATGGGCCGAACTTTCTTTTTCTGATGCTCCTCCCTTCTTTTGGGGGGCAGCCTTTTTCCGCTCTTTTTTTGGCTTTACTGCTTTTTCAGCAGGCTTTCCAGCGATTGCTGGCTCTTCCTGAACCTGAGGAATCTGCTTAGCAACCGGCTTAGGCTGTTTCGGCATTGCACTTGCAATCAGGCCGCCAACTTTGTTCAGCAGCTTTATTCCGCTTGGGGTGACCACTCTTCCCTTATGGGCGCCCTTTGCGTCCTTCTTCACCAGCCCTGCTTTTTCCAATTGCTGTAAAATCTTCCTTGCTATATTTCCTGAACCTCTCCTGAAGTGCTCAGTATCATATCCCCTTGATTTTTTCCCTCCATAGAGGGTCCTGAGCTTCTCAACACCGATGGGCCCGAGTAAAAATACCTTCCTTAAAACAGAAGCTGCTCTGAGATACCACCAATCTTCCGACACCGGCGGCCTTTCCTTGTGCACCCCGGTCTTCACAAATGCTGCCCAAACTGGCGGCTTTATCGGGCTGATTGATTTCAATTCAACGGAGATCTTTTCAACTAACTCCACCTGATTAACAGCATAAACCGGATTTGGTTCTCCCATAAAGTTTCTCCTTCAAAACATTTAATCTACGCCGCATCTTTAATTTTCCTAATGCGGCATTTTCACCAGCTTTATCTTTT
>JACPBU010000021.1 GCA_016180165.1 Candidatus Woesearchaeota archaeon
CATACAGCTGGTTGAAGATGGGCCCTGCGATATCCTCAAAGCCGCCATAAGTATCGTTTGGGACAAAGATATTGCCTATCCTGTTGATGCCCTTCTTTCCCAGCGCGATATCGTCAACATCAAAGCTGCCCTCAAGGAACTTAAGCCCTTTGGCTTTCATGAGGTCCTCTTCTATCGCTCCAGCAGTCGTTATCACAGCATCAACAAACTTTTTTTCGAGCAGCTGGGCGAATAATCCCCTGAGCCCCGAGCTTACCATGTTAGAGGTAAATGTGAGGATGATTGTCGCTTTCGCCTCTTTCATCTTCCTGATGATCTCCGCAGCCTTGCCGATATGCAATGACTGAAACCCGACGTGGGATAACTGCTCGACGAAAGAGCTTATGCTTAATCCCTTCGCATAACGGAAGTCTTTGATTTCCTTATCATTATTGATTGATGCCATAGGGCGTAAGAGTGGGGGTCTGTTTTTAAACCTGGCGTGTTTTTGGGATTCAAAGCTGTATTAAAGTTTCAGATGATAATAAGAAGCTACCAATCCCACTAATGATTTTATTGATAACTCCCAATCCCTTCTTCGTCAACCCCCCTCCAGCTCATGCTCCAAGCTCGAATTCGTCGATAAAGCTTGCGATATAAGCGTATTTTTCAAGATACCGGAAACCCTTGTCGGTCAGGGTGATATACTTCCTCCCCTTTTTATCAGTTATTTCCTTGACAAACCCTTTTGAGGCAAGCTCGCCAAAATATTCCGCAAAACTCTGCGAAGAAAGATTTGCGATCCTCAGCAGAGGCGTTGGCCTGACAGAGTTATGCCTGTCCCTGATGATCTTCAGGATATCATAGATTACCTCGAGGCGGTCTCTTTTTCTCATGCTCATCTGGCCCATCGGATGACTTTAGCATAGATTACCCAAAAAACACCGATTGAGATTAGCTCAAACAGGAGCTGCAATCCAAAAGAGAATACCTTTCTCCTTGGGCCTAAGACCCATAAGTTGAGAAGCCAAAGGAGAGCCACGAGAAAATACAGGATTCTTGTCCTGGAAAGCTTTTTTCTTCTGGTGTGCATAAATCCGCTCAGGATAACTGCAAAAATAATCAGCACAGACTGGGACAACAAAAGGGTGTAGTGGGACCTTGTGATGAAAGATATTCCAAGGAGCGCCAGCGCAGTAATATTCCCAGCCCAAAAAAGTGCCCTGCTGCCGGCATTTTTCCAGATAAGGCTGAAGACAAGGTAGCATATCCCAATCGTGCTGAAATAGGCGAGAGGCAGCATAAAAATGGGCCAAAAGATGCGCCGTGGGAGGATAACGTCAAATGCGATGCCTGAAAGAAGAACGAGGTTGAAGAGGAACCTCATGACATAGGAAAGCCCAAAGAAAAGGAAAGCATTGCGGAAATACCTGATGCCCCTGTGCTTCGTCAGCTCATAACTTTCCTTCGTCCTAAAGAATATCAGGAAGCAAAAGAGCACGGCGATGATACTGAACGCAAATTCTGCGACAAAAAGCCACGGGTCAAAAAAGTGCGGGAATGCCATGATGGATCACTATCTATGATTTTTATTTAAATCTTTATATTGGATGTGGAGGATAAGTCCACTTTCCTTAAAAAGGACAATTTTTCCCATAGGGTGGTCAAACCAGAGATTGTTGAGATACCGCAAAAGAAGGATGGTGATTGGGCTAAAAGAAAATGGCAGCCTAACTGTTAAGAGAAGGAAGTTGGCAGAGTATAAGGAAAAGAGAATTTTTACCATGGAAGGGCAGGCAAAAGGAAACAGCCACATCATCCACCTCGATAAAGTTTGGAAGACATATCTCATGGGAGAGGTTAAGGTCCATGCTCTCCGGGGCGTAAGCTTGACAATAAGCCGGGGCGATTTTGTTGCTATCACCGGCTCGAGCGGCTCAGGAAAAAGCACTATGATGAATCTGGTCGGCTGCCTTGACCTGCCCACTCAAGGGGCTATTTTTTTAGATCATAAAGACATTTCCCGGCTGGATGAGTCAGACCTTGCGCAGATCCGGGGCAGGAAGATTGGATTCATCTTCCAGCAGTTCCACCTGATACCGACGCTGACGGCGCTAGAGAACGTCATGCTGCCATTGGAATTCCAGGACATTGAGCTCAGTGAAGCGAGGAAGATGGCTTCCTCGATCCTTGAAAAAGTCGGCCTTGGCGACAGGATGCACCACCTTCCAGGCCAGCTTTCCGGCGGCCAGCAGCAGAGAGTTGCCATTGCACGCTCATTGGCAAACAATCCTGAAGTGATCCTGGCCGATGAGCCGACAGGAAATCTAGACAGCGTCTCAGGGGCAAATGTCCTTGGGCTCCTTGAAACACTCTGGAAAAAAGAGCATAAAACTATCATTATGGTGACTCACGACAGCAGCCTTGCAAAGCATGCAAGAAGGGTTGTCCAGCTGAAAGATGGTAGGATTGTCGAGGAGGGATAAATGGGAAGGCAGAATGGAAGGGGAGAATGGGGGGGGAGAGAATGGGAGATAGGCTGGAGGGGAACAAAAATAAAAAATCCCAACCGTTACGGCTTGGAGAGATGAACACACATTCATACATCAGAATTTGATAAAAGATAATAACGAGGGATGACTATGAAAAAAATATTTATTGAGCTGTTCGTTTTAGCAATCCTTATGGCTGGAGCATATGCAGATGAAAATGATTCCCCAGTCCTGAAGATAACCATGCTGAACCAGGAGCCTGATCCGGCCAGAGCGGGAGAGACAGCTGAGCTGAGGTTCAGGGTTGAAAATATCGGCGGAGGGACTGTTGAAAATGTTGAGCTGGAAATTCTTGAAAACTATCCTTTTACCCTCATCGATGAAAAAGTTGCGCAAAAACTTGTGACCCTGTATGCCTATCAGACCGGTAAAAACTTCATCAACACAAAATTCAAGGTAAAGATTGATAAGGATGCTGTCAAAGGGCAGCATGAGCTGAAGGCCAGATACAGGCAGGCCGGCAAAGAGTGGGTGACTGCAGGCTTTAAGGTCGATATCACCAGCAAAGAATTTGCCCAGATCATCTATGTCGATAAGTCAAAAGTTGAGCCGGGGAAAGAGACAGAGATGAAATTCACCATCACCAATATCGGCAATGCGCCTTTGCAGAATATGGTCTTTTCCTGGTCAGAGCCAAATGGGGCATTGCTTCCTGTCTTTTCTGATGATACCAAATACGTCAAATATCTGGATATAGGTGATTCTGCTGAGCTTGTCTACATAGTCGTGGCCGATGTCAACGCTGAGCCCGGGCTCTACAAGCTTGACCTTATGCTGAGCTATGAATCGCTGGCAAACTCAACAGCATCGGTCATCAAGACCAAGGCAGGGGTATTTATCGGCGGTGAAACCGATTTTGAAGTCGCATTCTCGGAAAGCTCCCAGGGGCAGACGTCCCTCTCGGTCGCCAATACCGGGAACAATCCGGCCTTATCCGTCTCAGTAAAAATACCTGAGCAAAGCGGCTTCAGGGTCACTGGAAGCAGCTCAGCCATAATCGGCAATCTTGACAAGGGAGATTATACAGTCGTGTCTTTTCCGATTGTGCCAGGGGGGATGGGCGGCGCAGGAAATTTTTCCGGAAGCAGGCAAAGGCAGGCAGGGCAGGGCATACCAAACACTGGAGCAAACAATCCAACGAACAGCCGTATGGCCGGAAGCGGGAGTGCAGGTGGTAACGTCCTGAAAGTTATCATTGACTACACAGACACGACCGGAGAAAGAAGAAGCATTGAGAAAAATGTCGCTATCCAGTTCAGAGCCTCCTCAGGAGATCCATCATCCGCAAATGCGCCGGATATGAGCCACATGGCCTCAAGGCAGCGGGCAAGCTTCTGGCAGAGCAAAACATTTTACGGCATTATTCTGTTATTTGCCGCAGCCGGGCTTGTTTTTTACAGAAAAAAATCCCTGCGGGAAAAGCTCATAAAAACTTTTTGGAAAAGGTGAGCTATTGATTAAGGCTATATAAGAGAGATGAGCTATTGATTATGGCTATTTGGAAAAGATGATGTATTGATTAAGGTTACTTGGAAAAGATGATGCATTGAGGATCCTGATGAGGCTGCAAAAATCCTTCAAGCTGGCGTTAAACATCTTGCTGCACAGCAAACTTAGAAGCTGGCTCACTATCATCGGCATCGTCATAGGCGTTGCAGCCATCGTCGCAATCGTCTCTATCGGGGAAGGCGCGCAGCTGAATGTCCAGGAAAGGCTGAGCGGGCTGGGGGCGGACCTGATCACCATCTCACCTGGTTTTGAAAGGGCTGCGGGAGGGTTCCATGGGAGTTTTGGAAGCTCCCATATGATGAGGGCTGAACCTGCAATCACCTCAGGCGGGAAAAATTTAACCCTGAGGGATATGAGGGTGATTAACGGCGTTGAAGGGGTAAGTTTCGTCAATGGCATCATCTCAGGAAGGGCAGAAACTTTATTTCTCGCTGAAAGCGCAACCCTGTCTGTCCAGGGTGTTGACTCACTGGCATGGAGGAGCATCATTTCTGCTGAACTAGAATCTGGGAGGTATCTCAACTCAGGAGACACAAATGTTGTCGTCGTAGGGAGCAGGGTGGCAACAAAGACATTTAAACAGCCGCTGGGATTGAACAGGGACCTGACGATAGGCGGAAGGCTTTTTAAGATTGTCGGGATCCTCAAAGAGGCCGGCTCAGGGGGCGATGACAGCAGGATTTTCATGCCTATCCGGGAAGCAAGGCAGGTGTTAGAGGACGCAGGGGAGGAAAAATTTGATTCCTTTACGGTCAAAGTAAATGATATATCTCAGGTTGACCGGATTGGGGGGGAGATTGAAGAAAGGCTCATGATCTCACGCCATGTGACGGCGAGGACAAAAGATTTCAGCGTCACCTCATCCAAAGCAACCCAGGAAAGGATTCAGGATGTCACCCAGACATTTGTCGGATTTGTGGGTGGGTTGATTGGCATAGGCCTTGGCTCGGGAATCTCTGCAATTCTTCCTAAAGTTTTGACAAGCTTTGGCCCTGGGGGAAGCGTGCGGACAGTCATTCCCATAAGCCTCCTTGCTGAGGCATTGTTCATCTCCATCCTTATCGGGATGGTTGCAGGGGCGATTCCCGCATACCGGGCATCGAAACTGAAGCCGGTGGATGCGCTGAGGTATGAGTAACAGGTGTTCCGCCTCTGGCTAGCCAAAGATACCTTTCCCAATTAAAGAAACAGCAGTGCTTTTAAACATCTGATTATTCTCTTCTCCGATGATTGAAGAGAGAACTATCCCACAAGAGGATTTTTACCAGAATCGTGAGGCTTTGGAATCTTTTACCAGCGTTTGGATGAAAAGGGGATTTGAATTCAGAAGAGAGCTAGTCAGGGCAAGAGCTGAGTTTTTAAGAGTCGGAGATGACGCTGCTTTCCTGCCTCAAGAAATAATTTGCCTTGAGGATTCATTACGATTAGTCAACCTTTCAACAGCGCTTACTCTTCTCAAATTGCATTTTCCTTCTTTAAAGGGAAAAAGGCTGCTTCAATTGGGCTGCAATTACGGGTTTTTTCTTGACTATTTGACGCAAAGGGAAAAGATGGATTGTGTCGGGCTTGATTCCAACCGCATTGCAAGCTTTTGGAGGCACCAAGATTACCTCGATGTCTGGGTGGGTGATGCAAGGGACCTTTCTCAATTTGGCCAGGAGTTTGACGTGGTTCTTGCAAATCATTTATTGGATTATAATTATTTCTTGATAGGGCATATTTCAGAATATCTGCAAAGCATAGGGGATCTTCATGCATCCCGTCAGCCTCAACAGCCTGCCCCGCAATTTAATTTTCGTAAACCCGATGATGACCTCAAAAGAATAATTAATGCTGCTTTTGGGGTTTTAAAAGAAGGCGGGGCATTTCTTGCAACCCGGGCAGATTTTGATGAGGAGTTATTGACTGAAACTCCATTTGGGGCCGTTCTTACCAACCATGAGATGGGAGAAAAGAATTATGTGTTTTTGAGGGGGGGCGGGTGTTAAAATGAATTCTTGCATCTTCATTGAGTGACCCACATTTGACTTATTTTAAAAACTAATCAATTCTTTTTCTTGTTAGCCTCCTCAATCAATACCTGGGTTCAGCCGGGAAGCCGCCCTCAGTCCGATGACCAGAATGCTTCAAAACATCCGTCCGCAGACCGGAACGCTGGATTCTCTCTTATATGGGCATAGAATCTGTGGTTTGTAGGCCGAGTGTTTCGAAAAGGGTATCCATCAGCAAACCTACGAACGAAATGGCTTTGCTCAACAATGCTCAATCCGCATTTGAATTGAAAAAAAGATAATGTTTTAAACAAGGCATTATCTCAGAAATTTATGGGTATCAAACAATCTCCGGAGGGAAAACTTTTCATCGACATCCACTGCCACCTCGACCACTTCTCTTTTAATCCTGATAGGGATGCAGTGATTGAAAGGGCAAAGGAAGCCGGAGTAAAGATAATCCTGACCAATGGCATCAATCCGGAAACCAACCGCATCAGCCTTGAGCTTTCCAGAAAATATCCTCTTGTCAAAGCGGCAATGGGGATTTATCCCATCCAAGCCCTCCAGAAAGACATAGAGACAGGCGCCTATCCCTTAAAGCCGAATGTGTTTGATGTTGATGAGGAGATTGATTTTATTGAAAAAAATAAAGGCAGTATTGCTGCTGTTGGTGAATGCGGCCTGGATGGCCTTGACCCTGAGCATATGCCTGAGCAGAAGACAGTTTTTGAGAAGATGATTGCGCTTGCGGAAAGATTGAAAAAGCCATTAGTTGTCCATTCGAGAAGGGCGGAGCAGGAAGCTCTGGACATGCTTACATCCTCGTCAATAAAGAAAGTTTTGCTCCACTGCTTTTCCGGCAAGAAGAATGCCGTCAAGAGAGGCATTGATGCAGGTTATTGTTTTTCAATTCCAACAAACATCGTCAGGGCGCAGAACTTCCAGTGGATGGCAGAGCATGTTCCCCTTGGGCAATTATTCTGCGAGACTGACGCCCCCTATCTTTCTCCCTTCAGGGAACTCAACAATGGCAGGAACGAGCCTGCGTTCGTCGTCGAAAGCTATAAGAAGATTGCAGAGCTGAAGAAGATGGAAGTTTCTGAAGTTATGAACAATGTGTGGATGAATTATCAGCGCTTGTTAGGTTGACCCACCAAAAAGCATAAATACTTGATAATCTTTCTCTTCAAATTATGAAACCAGGCAATTTTTTTGATTATATCAGGGAACATCTTGCAACTCCCCTTGTTGATATGATTCCCGGAATCCATGAAAGAACAACAACGCCAACGAGAGAAAAGTTATTATATCCTTCGAGTGGAGGCATTGAACGCAAGGTTTTGTTTGGTTTTATGCGGCAAAATGGGCCTCCCGGCTTTTTGGAGTATGGGAACGCTGAAAGATGGGATATCTCTTTTCCTGACATTGATCCAGAAACCCTAGCTAATGTTCCAGACCAAAAGGAATTCAGGATTGATGCAATTAGTATTCGCAGGCCTTTTCAGCTTCCAGCTGAGATATCGCCTGAAACGGATAAACTGGAGTTGAATTCGTCACAACCCTATGCGGAGTTAAATGTGCTTTTCTGTTATCAGTATGGGGGGCAGTCGAGGCCGTCTGTTGAGTTTAAGATTAAGACCGATTACCATTTAGTCACCGAAGTCAGGGAAGAATTGGATACCAATGACATGACTGGTTTTCTCATTGGCGGGCCAAATATTTTTAAAGGACAATCTATCGAAGATGCAATCAAAGAATTGGCATCTTTTGCACAAAGAACGAAGTCAAACACGCCCATAAGGTTCCGTAGAGAATCTTATGAGAAAAATACCACGAAGGAACTCCAAGAGACGCGATATTCGTATGCACAAGCCAATCAAAAAAAGTAAAAAT
>JACPBU010000022.1 GCA_016180165.1 Candidatus Woesearchaeota archaeon
ATTATCAGCCCGTTTTAGGAAACAAAACATCTCCAAGAACTTTTTTTGCCCTGTCAGTGAGCCTAAAATCATTGCAATATTCCGCCAGCAAATCAGGATAAACTGGCCCGCTCCATTGAATACCATCTGCCGCCAGCGTATACTTTTCAGGATGCCTCTCTGCTCCAAAGTTCATCAATTCGTAATAAGCATAAGGATGGGCTGAATCGGAATGATTCCAAAGAAGTGCATCCACAATCGCAAGTTCAACGCCACTCTCTGAAACTCCTTCCCATTTAACCCTATCTGCAGCTTTAAGGGAGAAAACGTCTGTAAGAACGCCAGGCTGGCTCCCAAGTGCTACCCATCGGTTGTGAGACAGTTTCCATCTTTCCTCACGAATAACCTTATGATTGATCATCCAGCCAACCCAATCCTTATCCGCTTGGGAAAGTTTTAAGGAACCAAGATATTCTCCAGGAACACTTGTAAAGGCATGATTCTGTGTTATTGAACCAATCTTAGTTCCTAGAGTTCCAGGAGTCAGATCAATCTCTACCATTAGCAATTGGAGAGTTAGGTATTATTTAAGAATTTATATCTTGCAAAATATATTATACATATTAATGAATATCCCATCTTTCAGATTACTACCTTCTGCCCATCAACTTCCACAACCGGGTTCTTGAAAATCTGGTCTAAATGGATAATCGCATAGATATTGCCCCCGAACCAGTAATTTGAGCCTATGCCGATGTGCGCTGTCCCGTATGCTTTCTCATCGACAAGGGTTGAGCCGATGATTTTTGCCTTCCTGTTCAGCCCGAACCCGAGCTCGGAAACCCTGTAGACGGTCTTTGGGCGCTTGGAATGCTCGGCCGCCATCTGCAGCGTCTTTTCAAGCTCTTTTGCCTCCTCGCCGCCTTCGATTGAGGTGATGCCTCCATTCTCAATGATCAGCTTTATAGGAGTTTTGATCACTGCAGTATGCTTGTGGTTCCTTGAGCTTCCGTCGATGACTACAACGCCATCAACCTTGTTCCCGCTGCAGGGAAAATAAACTTCGCCTGCCGGCATATTGCCGCCTAAGCCGGGGATGTTATATGCGCCGTCGCTCTTTAAGGCGACCATCGATTCTTTGTTGAAATGGAGGTCGGTCCCGGCAGGGGTCGTGACTCTCACTTCCTTTGCAGCATCAAAAATTTCTTTCCAGCGCTGGTGCTCCGCCCATAATGGCTTATAATCAACATCGATGGCATCAATAACCTCTTTGAACATCGCTGTCGGCAGATCTCCAAGGCTGGTTGAAGTGATGAACTTGTGTTTTTTCCTTGCGCAATAGGCACGGAAGCTTTTCCCTGCATCCCCTATCGCCCCAAGCTTGTCGGATGCGACGACAAAGACAACGTTTTTTTCCTCGAGCCCCAAAAGGCTTTCGACAACTTCGGGATCAGCATCCTGCATCCTTGATTTAGGCGCCTGCAGGATGAGCTTGCTGTTGAGGTTCATCGCCTTTGACGCAAAATAAAGAGAGGCCGCCATCAGAGGAGAGACAAGGCGCTTTTCAAAACCAACGTCCCCGATGATAAGTATTTTCTCATCAGTGATGCCAAAGCACGCCGAGAATATTTTTTTCAGGAGGACGGAATGCTTCTGCGCTTCATCCACGAGGCCTTTCTCCCTGAACCATTGCAGCGATTGTATCGATTCCATCCCTTTTAATTTTTTTAGGGTGTTTTTATAGTTTTCTCTGTTGGCAGAATCCAGCAAAACTTCAATTATGTTTCATAAACAATGAGCATCATCATAGGAATAGGCATAGACAATTGAGAAATTTGACAAGTCTTTTGCTTACCCCTGAAAGGTACCAAAAACACAAAATGTTCTTCCATACCTGGTAAGATATAAAAAATCAAGGTTTTTTCCGTACAAATAACGGGCAACCTTTGCCCAATTGATATTTTACAATATAATAGATATTAATTTAAAGAATACCTCTTTCCCAAAAGGTATGATCAAAGCAGTCCTCTTCGACCTTGATAATACCCTCATTGACTTTATGAGGATCAAACGGCTTAGCTGTGAGGCTGCAATAGATGCGATGATTGACGCCGGGCTTGATATCAAAAGGGAAGAGGCGATGGAGAAGCTTTTCAAGATCTATTTTGAAGTCGGGCTTGAAGACCATGAGATATTCCAGAAATTCCTCAAGAAGGAGGCCAAGGAAATAGACTACAGGATTCTTGCAAATGCCATTGTCGCTTATAGGAACACCAGGGAAGGCCATCTGACGCCTTATCCCCATGCAGACTATGTCCTTCTGAAACTTAAAGGGAAAGGGCTCAAGCTCGGCATTGTCACCGATGCGCCAAAGCTGAAGGCATGGCTCAGGCTTATGGCGATGCGCTTAGGAAACTTTTTTGATGTGGTCGTCACTTTTGAGGATACTAAAAAACTTAAGCCACATGCTTTCCCCTTCAAGGCTGCGCTCAAGAAGCTTGGGCTAAAGCCAGCAGAATGCCTAATGGTCGGAGATATGCCTCATCGTGACATCGAGGGTGCCAGAAAACTCGGAATGAAGACCTGCTTCGCAAAGTACGGCAACAGAAACGCAAAAGATGTAAGGGCAGATTTTATTATAGACGATATCAAGCAGCTTTTAGAGATTATTAAGTGACCTGAAGCGCACTACAATTTAAGATTGCAGGATTGTTATAGGCGTATGTGCCAATCAATGCCAAAACTGCAATTTTTGGCAAAACTTTATAAATAAATACCCTTCTACTGAGCATAACTAAAGATTTAAACTCTAAAGATTTGGAGGTTTGAAACAATGGTACAAGGAAGATGCATGAAGTGCCAGGCACAGGTAGATATCAAAGATGCCAAGGAAGTCACCATGAAGAATGGTATGAAGGCTATGAAGGGCGAATGCGGCAAATGCAGCACTAAGGTCTTCAGGATAATGGGAAAGGCCAAGAAATAAGTTTACCCATTCTTTTTTCCTTTTTTCTTCATTTTTTTTGATTCCAGATTCGAAATATTTATATATTTCACTCCCCTGAGATGGTATTTCAGAGTATTAGTCATAGTTTTGGGGGAGGTTATGTGGAATAAATGTGAAAGTTGCGGCAAGCAGATATCGTCGGCTAGCGACTGCAAATTAAGCACCAATGATGGGGTGACCATCCATACCTATTGCACCCAGTGTTATGGCAATAAGAAATCGTCGCTTCATTAAAGGAGGGAAAAACTGCTTCCCCTCCCGAAACCAGGAAAATCATCAAATTTAGCCAATAATTCTGTTTTTGTAACTCTATAGTGAACAAAATGGAAAGATTTATATATAAGTAGGGGGAGAAAGAGCATTAGAAAGGCAATTTGGGGGGTCGGTTACTATTACTGGAGAATTGAGGATAATCCTCTTTGAATGTGGGGCATATGGCATTAGGAAACAAAAAGATAGTAGGACTTATCGGTGAGATTGGAGGAGATCAGGCTATTTCTGTCATTGATTATATCAAGGATAAGAAAAACGTGTCTGAATTCATCATCGCAGACAAGCTTAAGCTTGATATGCAGACTACGCGGAACATCCTCTATAATCTCAACTCTTACAATGTTGCTACTTACATCAGGAAGAAGGACCGGACAAAAGGCTGGTATATCAGCTATTGGACATTCAACCGTAAAAGGGCGCAGGAGCTTGTCTCTAAAGTGAAGCGGGATAAGCTTATCAGGCTGAGGGACCAGCTCAAAAAAGAAGAGTCTAATGCGGGGAA
Source organism: Candidatus Woesearchaeota archaeon (assembly GCA_016180165.1). Taxonomy (GTDB): domain Archaea; phylum Nanobdellota; class Nanobdellia; order Woesearchaeales; family JACPBV01; genus JACPBV01. Next base: position 3,762 of record JACPBU010000022.1, read on the forward strand.
CTTCTATATCTGCAAATCAGCATGCGCAAGGCTGGATTTCGACCAGGCCACTGAATTTGGCTTCAAATGCCCGGAATGCGGCAGCTTACTTAACCTTCAGGACAACTCAAAGACTATCGAGAATATCAAGATGAAGATTGAAGACCTTGAAAAAGACCTGCAATCCAATTCTTGAGCCCAAACCACAACCTGGCTGTTTTGCAATATTTATACAGGGTGTATGTTTTTGGCTTGTTCAACAATTCCATTCTTGTTCTCGATCCTTTAACCCATCATTTGGTGGTGCATTGCCTTGCAACCCGAACTACTGCTGACTGAAGTCTGCTAAGGGTTCTTTCCTATCTCTTACAAGCACAACAAAATCAAAAGAAAGGCACAGGACTGAAGTCTGCAAAGGATTCTTTCCTATCCTGGCCTAGAGATATCGGATCACTTTTATGCTCTCCCTCTCTGCAAAGTAAGGTCGGATTTTGTCCGAAAAGTCCGGGCTGCTGCATACAGTAGTTTAGGATTAAAATATAGAATAACGGGGCAAAAACTATCGGTATTGAGGAAATATCCTGACATACTCTATATGTTCTCTGATTAACGAGTTCACACAAGCATCTAAAGATGCAGCCAATGAAGGATGTGCGATTTTCAAATCATTTGCAGACTGCGAAAAGTCAGTCACATCCTTTTTTAAAACTGGAAAAGGATGGCCTCCCCCCGACATTTGCCAACCATTTAATTGATTTACTAAATTACCCTCAGGATCAAAAATATATGTATATTGGCCACTATCACCTAGCTTCTCTCCATGAGCATCCCAAATATATCCCACTTTGCCTATAAATGCCCTCCCCTTATCATCTAATCCGAAACCGAAGAAAACTTCAGCAGGATACTGATTATTGATTAATTGTCCTGTTGGGGAAGGTGCTCTAAAGCCCACTCCGCTTGTTGCAGGATTATCATTCATGTATAATTTCCAGTCCATTTTGTTTGTAGTAACTATATAGTGGCATATAAACCTTTCGGTTTAAGTTTTTGCCCCTTCTATTTTTAGCCGATTATCAAAAAAATCCGACCACCGCCGGTCAATAGACCGGCGGTATGCTCGCTCCCTTCGGTCGCTCGGGTCGGATTTTTTGTTCTCATTTTCCACTT
>JACPBU010000023.1 GCA_016180165.1 Candidatus Woesearchaeota archaeon
ATAGCAAATCTCGTTAATTATCGAAATATTGCGAGATTTTCTAGTATAGTAAATCACCTTTTGGATTTTCGAGAATTTCGGTGATTTACTATAAGTGCCTTTTATCTCTAAAGTTTAATGGGTTTATCCATCTCTCGCATCAAATATTTTCTCCTAAGATTCCTAGCTGCCTATGCCACCGAGAAGGGAAGGATCCATGATCTTGCTTGCGATAAAGTTGAAGGAAAGCATGATAAGCATCGCAATGATGCTATACAGGACTGACGCTCTCACCATGTTGTTGCCCATCTGATATCTTTCGTTGAGCTTGTCTGAGCCGTTCTCGATGCCATTTGCGATGATGGTAAGTATATAGGTGATCTGGACGACATAGAGGCCGACGATGATCTGGAAATGAAATGTGGGGACCCCCTGGCCGAAAAAACCACCTGCGAGAGCGCCTCCAGCGTCAGAGCCTCCCGAGAGATGCTTCATCTGGAGGGACAGCTTTCCTAAGATAGTAGTGACCATCGAGGTGATGCCGATGACAATCCCGGCGATGACCGGCGTGAGGAACTTTATCTGGGAATTCATCGATGACAGCACGTCTGACATCAGGTCTTTCAGGCGCTCGTTCACCTTGTGGATCTCTTTGACATACCGTGAGATGTTCATCAGGGCAACTGCCGCCACTTTTGGCCCCTTCCTCACTGACTCAATCAGGACTTTCATGGAGCTTTCAATGAGCTTTGATGGAAAGAATTTTATTGCGCCGTTCCTTGGGTCAAAGATAGCCTGGGCTACCCCCATCCCCAACCGCCTGATATTCATCCCGACAAGCTGGAAAAAATTTCCAGAGATAGTGCCTTCCATGCTCCTGCCCACTTTCTCAAATGAGGTCTCTGCTGGGCTGCCGTCGCCGAGCCTGTTGCCCAGCTGGAAAAGGCCGGATGCGAATTCCTGCTCGAGCTGCTCTGTAGTCTTCCTTATCTCGATGACTTTTTTTGACCTGAGCTTGTAATAGAGGCCAATGGCGATGCCCAATCCCACTATCACAAAAAGGCTTAGGATGGAAGAGCCAAGCCCAAACGGCCCGATGGCCTTGCCGCTTTCCGATGTCCGGTAGTCCAGCAGGCAAAACTTCCTCAGGCAGGTTGATGTCTCGTCAAGCTCACCAAACCCCCAGCCCGCTTCATCGGGGACAAACCGATGGAGGATCAGAGGGCTAAAACCTACGAGCAGGAAAGCAAGCCCCAATGCTATGCAGAACCACATCGGAGTAAACACGAACTCTTTTTTCCCAAATTTAATGCTGATATTTGCATACTTCCTGAATTCCTCCTGCTCAGAAAGGTCAGTATCTCCATAACCAGTCGGGCGCTTCGCTAAAATATTCTTCCCTAAATAATATACTGAAGCCGGGAGGCCTATGTTGTAGAGCAGAGATATCGAATACCATCTTACATCTTTCAAAAAGGAGACTACGAGGGGAAGGATGACCAGGCCCAGGATAGGGAGGATGATGCCAAGCATGTGGAGCATAGTGATTGGGGTCTTCAGGTTTTGGGCGTAATGCAGCATGCGCTCGTATGTCTCTGTAAGAATCACATCGAGAGATTTGTCCAGCGTCGCAATCCTTGAATCTTCGTTCCCTTCCAGAAGCGAAGCTTCAACCAGGTGAAATGCCTCTATGAATTCGACATTCCATTTCCTCCATGTCTCGAGGTAGGCTTCGAGCGCATCTTTGACGGCAGGATATTTCTGGGTCTCAACATCCCACAACACTTTTTTCAGGTCAAGGCTCAACGGGGGGGCGATATGGTCAGCTGCAAACCTGATGGCAAGCTCAAGGTTGGAGGTATGCCTCATGAAGGTAACGACATAAAAGATGCAGATCACCATCTGGTTGCTTGCCTTGAGGCGCCAGCCGTTTGCAATAAAGATAGGGATTTTTCCCAATGGCTTTACGATCGAAAACCCAACAATCATGAAAAATATCACAAAAAAGAACGATTTGAGGAAAAACAGCGAAAGGATAATGCTTGACAATATCAATGCAAGGGGGGCAAGAAATGCGAATGAAGCGGCGCCTGCGGGAGTGATATTAAGATGAGAGATCTCAAGGGATTCAAGCAGCTCCTGCTCTTTCTGCTTATCAGGCTTGACGGTCAGGATCTTTTCACTAAGGTTGCATAACTTCTCATACAGGCTTATGTGGCCGGGGAGGTATTCCCTCTGGAACTCCATATACTCTTTTGAGACTCCCTGCTCGTTGAGACTTTCCTGCAGGTTGACACCGAGCTGACCCTGGAGCTTCTGCTTATACTTTTGCATCAGGTCTGCCATCTGGGCTTCATTTGCATCAGTCATTGGGTTTCTCCATTTGTCTCTGTCATCACTTTCTCCCTCTCTTCCACTACTCTCCCTTCCACTACTCTCCCTTCCACTACTCTCCTCACTTCATTCTCTCAATTCTCTCTTTTATCAATCATAAGTCTTCCTCATCTTTCTTTGGGGTGAATTGTTTCTTCTTCAATGTTCTTTTGAGCCAATCGTTCCATTCAAAAAATATTCTTTTTGAGTCAAGGGCGCCAACCTCATCACGGATCTTCTCTGAAATCCTGTGGAATTCGTCATTGCAGGAAATTGAAAATTGGGCTTCCAGAAGGTCAAGGTTGTTCTGCTTAACTGCAAAATCAACAATCGTTTCCTTCATCTTGGCCCTGAGGAGGATGTTGTCCCAAACCGCATCCCAATTTCCTGCCCACTCACGGACGCTGCCCGCTATCGACTTTAAGATCTCACTCTCACCGTTGATGAGGTCGTCACCGGGAATCAGCTCTCCTGCGCTGCTGTCATATTTCATCAGGTCTGAGAAACCGCCTTCAACTAATGGGTCGTTTTCCCAATGTTTCCTGACTTCAGTTATCTGGGTTACCTTTCTGGTCTTGTGCATGCCATCTGCCGTCCGGATAGGATTTGCGACAACAATGATGTCTGTTGCCTTAAAGCTCGTCTTTGGGACTTCCAGGTCATTCACGACACGGTCATAGACACCATAGGGGCTGTCGCCGTGAATCGTCCCTGCGACCACATTTGCCAAAGCACCTACTCTCATCGCCTCATATAATGAGCGGGCTTCCTTGCTCCTAATCTCCCCAACAATAAGTGCAGAGTCCCCCAAACGGAGCGTTGTCCTGATGCCTTCCTCTGCTGATACTTCTGAGGAGCCTTTGCTCAGTGCTGCAGCAACTTTCATCTGCTGGATATTGTATCCCATCTTCCGCAGAGAGGGGACCGGAAGCTCTAAGGTATCTTCTATAGTGATAATCCTATACTTCCTCATGATCTCCGTCAGTATTGAGCCAAGAAGGGAAGTCTTTCCAGCAGATCTTGTGCCTGCAACAAGCATTGTCCGCGAACCGTCGATGATAAAACTTAACATCCCTGCCCCTAAGGGGTTAATCATCTTGGTGTGGATGAATAATGGCAGCGTCCAAGGCTTGTCCCTGTGCCTCCTGAAGGCATAGGCAAGGCCAGTGGGGTTTAGCGGGCTGGAAATCACGCTAACTCTCGCAGATGCACCTGGAATATTCAATTCCGTGTCAAGAATGGGGTTAGCTTCATCCAATGGCCTTCCTGAAATAAGCCTCATCTTTGAAGCCCATGATTCTGCATCAGTCTCTGTAGGGGTTATGTTTGTCCTGCAATCACCAAACTCAGCATGGACAAGAAAGATAGGAGATTCTCCCATCGGGGAATTGATGGTTATATCCTGAATCTTCTCATCCTGGAGAAGGACCTCAATAAGGCCGAAGCCTACGGTATAACGGACAAGGATAGTGGTCAGCTCCTCAATCTCTCTTGGGGTAAGGCGAAGCTTCTTGTATTCCAACAATTCCTCGATCAAATCACGGCCTATATTTGAAAATACTGTCCTCATCCTTTCAGGGTCGATGAACTCACTCTTTTCCGGCTTATGCTCAGTCATTATCTTCCTTGCCGTATCAAGAATCTCATAACTGTCTTCGCTCAACTTGAATTCCGGAGGCACAATGTGGTATAAGTATTGGACAGTGTCCGGGAGGCTGAAGATCGTCACCTCAGTCCTATTGACCTCATAGCTGTCAATCTCCTCACCATCATCCGGGAATTTTGACATCAGCTTTGCATGGAGGAAGTCTGGCTTGATGAATGGGTGGAAGATGATACGATAGACATCCCTTTTGCCTACCTCAAAGCCCGCAAGATTCTGCTGGGCAAGGGTGATCAGCCTTGTCTTTTCAAGCTGGGCAATAAGCGAGGACAGCACCTGAAGGTATTTTACCGAGCATCTCTTGAATGAAGCATCTGTGTTTTTCTGCTGGTTGATAGTAGCATCCCTCAGAAGCCTCTTCAGGCTGACATAAGCGCCAATCGGATCGCTCCTCAAAAGGTTTGAAACGATGTTCCTGACCTCAGCATACCATGTCGGGGCAAATCTCGCACATATCGGCTCCAGCACAAATGCATTATAACTGAGAGTGTCACGCTCCTTGTAGAGCCTTAAGTAAAGTTCAGAAATCTCTTTTACCAACAATGTCTGGTCGTAATCATATTCGTAATTCCGCTTCTGAAAGTATACAATCTTGGTGACGGCACCAGCCTCATTGAGAATGTCACATGTCTTTTGGAATGTGTAGGGGTCGTCCTCCAGAGAAGGGACTCTTGTGTATTGGTCGCAGTCAATCTTTAATACAGTTTCCTGGCCCTCCCTGATAATATCATAGGTAAATGCTTCTTTTTGAAAAATTGCCATTTTTCTTTTCTCCTTCTTCCTCTCCCTACTTCCTCTCCCTACTTCCTCTCCCTTCTTCCTCTCCCTACTTCCTCTCCCTACTTCCTCTCTCATCTGTCTCCTTACGCTGTTTCATTTCACTTAGTGCAATTTCAATAAGGTGAGACCTATTCCTAAACCTCTTTGTATCTTTTATCTGCTGCTCAATCCATCTTTCGAGACTTTCGTCAATGGTTGCACTTATTGCTTTCTTACCCATTTTTTCAACTTTTTCCGGTTGGCTCAAATAGTATAAATTTAAAGGGCAGCCCATACTATAAAATCTATTTTATTTATAATATACTATTTTATATTTTTTATATTATCTTTTTTTACCAGCTTTATTAATCTTTCTTTTTTTAAATTTCCCCCTTTGACACCAATCACTTTTTCGGCAAATTTGGTTTGATATTCGTCATAATCTCTCTCTCTCTCTCTCTCTTCCCCGCTTTCTTGAAATCGAAAGCTTTATTAATACCTGAATTAAAAAACCGAGAATGCAGGAACGTGTTGAGGTGTTGTTATTAGTGGCTCTTCTTTTTATGTTAGCTATGTCGGTGTTTTCTTTTGTCTCGTTAAACAAGAAAATCGAAGGCTTACAGCTTATCGGAACAAAATCAGGAGAGGCTCTGTCTCCTTTTTCTGCTAAAGCATCTCCTGTAAATGGTATGATTGTTGTCCAAATTGTCAATACTTCCGTTGGGACTACCGGGGCTTCACCATGAAACAACTTTCGAACAGGACAGCATCAATCCTTCTCCTCTCAGCTATTGTTGTGTCTCTCGTGTCAACAGTCTCAACAGTATTCAAGGTAAACCAGTTTATGCTTCCTTTCCAGGGGATTAGCGGCATGGCAACAACCACTACCGGGATGGTTAATATCACTGTCGCTTCTGTTGTATCTATCTCAATCACTGATGCCATTGTGGATTTTGGATCCTGCAGCCCTAACGGAACAATTGGGGCGAATGTGTCAAGCAATGATACCTCAACTTCATGGGGTGCTCCAGGGGTATGTACTGTGGGTGGAGATCCTCCGACGACAAATGATAATATCTCTGTCATGAATGACGGGAATGATGATATCAACCTTACTGTCCAGTCAAATAAGCTTGCATCAAGTTTCATCGGCGGGACCGGGCCAAGGCTTGACTTTTCAGTAAGAGACGATCCTGTCAGAGGCGGGTGCCAGAACCTCAGTGTTGCTGATCTTACCGGGGGAGGATCGTTTGTGAGTTATGATTCCAACAGAACCGGTTACCAGCATGAATGGATAAATCTCAGCCTTGTAAATACTGAATATATAGCCTGCCAAAACTTTACCTTTATCAACACCAATGATACTATCAATGTGTTTTTCCGGCTTTATCTGCCGCCAGATGCGCCTGTGAACGCCAGCGAGCAGACTGCAACAATCACCTTTACCGGCGCCTCGAGTTAATTGGAAATTAATGAACATTAACTGTATTGGAACCATGCAGATAAAGACCAAAGAGGCGAGCAAATAACTCATCAGGAGAAGATTATGAAAAAAATATCTGATCAAAAGGTCAAGGCTTTGTTCATCGGAGCAATCCTCGTATCACTCTTCTCAACACTAACCATGCTCGACTATATCAACAAGAAAGTGGCACCGTTCCCTTCCATCACGGGGTTTGCAAGCAGCGGTACCGGGCAGGTGAATGTTACTATCGCTTCTGTCACTTCAATCACTGCCTCTGACCTCATCATCAACTTCGGGTCATGTTCCCCTAACATCACCTCGGGGTCAAACCTTTCAAGCAATGATACTACCAATTCATGGGGGACAGCCGGAGTGTGCCTTGTTGGCGGGGCATTGCCTGCTACTGAAGATAACATCACCATCCAGAATGATGGAAATGATGATGTCAACGTCACTGTTCAATCGTCGGTCATAGCATCAACTTTCCTTGGGGGGACTTCTCCAGAGTTTTATTTCAACTCCCGCAATGCGTCTTCAAGGCCAGGGTGCAGAAACTTAAGTGTCAAAAACAGCAGTTTCATCTCTGGTGTGAGAATACCTCAGGCGACAGAAGAAAACAGCATAGATTCCAATATGACGGGGTTGCAATGGAACTGGAAAAATATCACTGCTGCATATACTCCTTATATCGTGTGTGAAAACCTTTCATATACTGATTCTAAAGACCAGGTTGCTGTCTTCGCAAGAGTATTCCTTCCGGGTGATGCACCAGTCCGAATTGGCAGAAATGCATCACTCATATTCACTGCTGCTTCGAGTTAGTGATTTGCTCCTTTGAGTCAATGTTTAAAAGGGTTCATGATGGTATCTCCATTTGGAAGGTTAATCGGATTATGTGCCTTAATATTGGTCTTGTCTACTTCTCTTACTGTCCTTGGGATTGGGATTGGCATCTTCGGAGATGAGACTAATTTTGAGCCAAATCTCAACAGAAACTTTGAAGCATTTATCATCAACAATGAGCCAAGAGTTGTTAAAGTTGAGCTTGGAGCCGAAGGAGGATTAGCCCCTTATATCACCTTTTCTGAGAAAATAATTGAAGTGCCCCCTGCTGGAAAGGCGTGGTTCTCCTTTAACCTAAACCTCCCTGAAAAAATCAATCCCGGGAGAAACAGGCTGGACATCACTGCAGTCGATTCTTCAGATGTAGGGGGAGGAGGGATCTCGGCAAAGACTGCAATCAAGAAAGCTTTTTTTATCAATGCACCCTTTACAGGAAAAATACTCGATCTCAGCGTCCCTGAGCCGAAGGTTCTGATGGGAAAAGAAGTTATTTTTTCAATCGGGTTAAGCCATCTGGGTGATGAGCTGATAGGAAAGATCAGCGGGATTATAGATATCTACTCCAAGTCGGATAACAACACCCTCGTCGCATCACTTTCCATACCTTACAGCGGCTCTTTGGCGCCAAAGGCGTCGCTGCCCCTTACCGTTGTGTGGGATATCAAGGGCCGGAAGGTAGGCGATTATCTTGCCAAGGTCAAAATAGCTTATGACGGTGAGACGGAAGAAGAAGATACTGGCTTCCGCATAGGCGACCTCACGGTAAAACTCCTTGATTTTTCGACCCTCTTTATCCGTGGAGGAATACAGAAGATGAATGTCCTCGTCCAGAGTTTCTGGAATGAGCCTTTACCCGGGGTTTTTACAGAAGTCTTTGTCGGTGAAATGCAGCTCAAGAGCGCAAGCACAGAATTAGCCCCCTGGGGCCAATACCTGTTTACAGCGTTCCTCGATACTGAGGCATTACCTGCCGGGCAGTATCCTGTGACCATCAAGGTGCACTATGCAACAAAGGTGATGGAGCAACAAGGCATCATCACCTTCCAGGACAAGCAAGCGCAGCAACTCCCAGCACCATCAA
>JACPBU010000187.1 GCA_016180165.1 Candidatus Woesearchaeota archaeon
GGAATTTGAGATAATGAAGCTCGTCCTTGACAAGTTCCTGTGGCTCGGCTTCGGAATAATGTCCTTCGGCTTATACCAGCTCTACGTCACAACAGACCTAAGCGGCTTCTACGTCATGATAGGAGGAGCAGCAATCCTGATAATATTCATATGGATACTCGTCAGGGAGTATGAGATAACTGGGTTTTGAGTTTATTCGTTATAGATTGTTTTGATGCTTGGAAAAACTTCTTAACTCATAAGCCTCGCACGTTCTTCTTCCATAAGCTTTTTTAGTTGTTGGAGCTTCTCCGCATACTCAACCAACAATTTTTGGGTTTCATCACATACCGTCTTTATTCGGTTCTTGCTATTCCGAAAATCGGCATCAGAAATATTTTCTGGCGTTTTATATGTTTTTGCTGACTGCCAATGGGTTAGTATACGATTTAATTCTTGATTCAGATTTTGAATAAGGTTATCAAATATACCTCTTATTCCTACTAACTGCCCAACTAAATTTACTGCTTCTGTGTTCTTAGAATTCGGAGCATGTTTGAATACGCCCAGCTTGAAAACGTCTGCCAATGATGAAATTAAGTGGCCAAACAATTGATGTGTACTTCCAACAGTCGGCTTAGAATACCTTCTTTGGGGTCCGGAAAGGATCGCTATTGCCGCGCCTAAGGATTCAATGCGCTCGTCAAGGCTTTTTGAATGGTTCAAAGCCCCATCAATAGCGCCTGTGGCAAGCTCTTTAAAACCTGAAAGCGCATTTTTGATTTGTTCCAAAAGGCGCGAATCCTGATCAATAATCCTGGTTAAATCGCCAAGAAAACTAATTACCGTAGCGGAATCATCAAACGCCATCAATAAACGCCTTTTAAGTCAATAGCATGCTCAAACCGCCTCTTCCTCAAGCTTTATCTCCTGGGGCTGCATCTGAGAGCCCTGCTGCCCTGATGCGGCTGATGAAGAAGACCTTGCCCTGTAGACCTGGGCGAAGCTTGGCGTGACAACAACGTAGTCATCACCGAAGCCTGCAATGTCGCCGCCAATCGCGTCAGAGGTCTTCTTCAGGAATGAGCTTGATGTCCGCAAACTCCTCAATGGAGAAAGGCCTTACCGTGACCTTTGCCCTGTCAGCGCTGCCAGAAGTGTCCAGTTCCACGTAGTCCTTGTCTGCCTCAGCAAGAACATCCTGCTCCTCTGAAGAAAACATGTCAGAAAACTTTGATTTAATGTTGCTGAAAAACCCCGCCATTTTAAGCCCCTCCAAACCCTTTTTTTAAAATAGTTTCCAATCGCCTCTTTTTCAATGCTTTCCGATACCAACAAATATATAAAGGTTTTGCTTAATATACTACTATAGGATAATGGCTCACGAAATAAAGGGAAATAAAGGTGCGAAAATATATAAAGGTTTTGCTTAATATACTACTATAGGATAATGGCTCACGAAATAAAGGGAAATAAAGGTGCGAAAATGATAAGAACGCCCATTCTGATAATCAACCTCAAAACCTACGCATCAGGAACAGGTAAAAATGCCGAAACCCTTGTGGAAATTTGCGAGAAAACGGCTTCTGGAAGAACCATAATAGTTGCAGCACAGGCAGCAGACATACACAGGGCTGCAAAAAAGGCAAAAAAAACAAGTGTTTTTGCCCAGCACATAGACGCTGCAGAGCAGGGCAGGAACACTGGTTTCGTGACCGCGGAATCCGTAATTGAAGCTGGTGCAAACGGAACAATAATCAACCATGCAGAGCACAAAATACCGCTGATGCTTGTGCAGAAGGCAGTTGAAAGGGCAAGGCAAAACAAACTGATAACAGTTGTGTGCGCGGCAACAGCAAAGGAAGCTGCTGAAATAGCAAAAGCATGCAGCCCGGACTACATAGCCATAGAGCCGCCTGAACTGATATCAGGCAAGATAGGGGTTTCAACAGCAAAGCCGGAAATAATTACTGACACAATAAAAGCAGTGCATAAAGTGAGAAAGACACCGGTAATTTGCGGGGCAGGCGTGAGCAGCAGGGAAGACGTTAAGGCAGCAATCAGGCTGGGGGCAAAAGGCGTAATTGTTGCGAACTTCGTCATGTCTGCAAAAGACAAGAAGAAGGCGATTTCCGAGCTGGTGGAAGGGCTTGGGTGACTGTTTCTATGTTCAGGGTTTTCAGGTCCGAATGGTATGACGGCAAGCTTCGCA
>JACPBU010000147.1 GCA_016180165.1 Candidatus Woesearchaeota archaeon
TTCCAAAGCGCAGTGCATCACCTGAAGAGATGACATGGGCGCCCATGCAGAGCACATCCCTGATGTTGCCTCCGACTCCGGTGGCTGCGCCCTCATAGGGGACGACCTGTGAAGGGTGGTTGTGGCTCTCATGCGAAACGACAATGCCATATTGGACCCCATCGATTTTTGCGAACTTCATGATGCCGGCATCTTCCTTCGGCCCTAAAATCACCGTCGGTCCCGAGGTTGGAAGAAGCTTTAAGGTCTCCTTGCTCGACTTGTAGGAGCAATGCTCGCTCCATTCGATATTGAAGACGTGGAGCTCGGCCAGCGTCGGGTCTCTGCCGATGAGGGCAGCGATCCTCCTGCATTCATCAATGGTAAGAGAAAGTGAATTCTTCTTCAGGAGCTCCCCGATTTCCTTATCGGGCAACGAGCTTACCGGGATGGTTTCGATATCGACTTTGCCCATGTTTCCCAGCAAAGCCCGTGTTTTTATAAATTTTTGGGTAGGCCGGCATTGTTTAGCCCACCTGGAAGTTGCCCAAAGGCTTATAAATTATTAGCTACTCCTGAGTGGAATCATGTTAGCTCAACTTGAAGAGGGGGTTTCTCATTTTTTTGCTGAAAGATGGAAACTCGAAAGGACGGGGCTGCCAGGCAGTATTGATGCTGTAACCAGCTTTAATCCCGGGCTTTTTGAGATGTATTGCCATGGCCTCAGGGGAATTAAGCTTTGGGAACAGTCTTCAGGCATTGAGGCTCTTGAAACAGAAGTATCAGAAAAAAAGAGAAAATTGGAAAACTTGCAGGAGCATCACAGAGCGCTCCAGGAAAATCTTGATAATTTAACCGCAAAGTTAGATGAAAGGACTCCCGGCAATATTCGAGTAAAGATTGAAAAAGAAATTGAGCTGCTGGGGGAAAAGGATAAAGGATACACCGAAAAAGAAAGACTGATGAGGGCCCAATTGGAAGATAAATACCATCGAGTTGGGGAATTATACCCCGTCAGGGAAACCGCTTTGTCCCATCTTTCTTACGCTCATCAGCTTTCCAAACAATTCTCCGGGTTTACGATGCCTCAGGAGATTCCCGGCGGCAGCCCTGTAAATTCTCAGCCTCCCCCACTATTGTCGGATCCTTATGGTGAAAGGTATTTCTCTATGGTCAATGAAAAGCTTTCTCAACGGGAGAGCAGCATGCCAGTTCCGCAAGGCCAACCGGATAGGCATCGGAGAAGGACTTTACTTTATGTGGCTGGCGCAGTTGCTGCTGTTGTTCCTGTATCATTCCTTATTAAAAAATGGTTTGGTTCAAAAGAGCCTGAGCATTTGGAATTCCTCCTCCCCGATGAATATGACTCGGGGAACAGGCTTTACACTTTAAGTATGGCAAATCGTTTCAGGCTTATGGCTGTTGGTGAGGCTGAATTTAATCATATTTCCGATATTTTAAAGGCAAGAAGCCTTTCAAGAGTAAAACATCTGCCGGAATATAAAAAAATATTTGGGGATCAATTCGATTTGATTTTTGAGCGGGAACGGGCATTGTTTCAGGAGTTTCGTAATGCAGGGTATCACACACTTATTCTCAAGGATAAATTTTCCCCCGCATTCTTCCCTCTGGGAGGCTATCGGGGTGAGACGGAAATTACCATACACTCTACAGCTGCGGATTATCATCTGAGGCTTTATGCTGAAGAAAACAAGGTTTTCATCGAAGACCGGCGCATGGAAACGAAGAGAGAGAGCCCTTTCCTGATTTCTGTTGACGGGGATAAGATTACTGCCGCAATCACTCCTTTTGGGAAAGAATGGCTGACAGGATACAGCTCCTTCAATTTTCGCCTGATGACTTCAGAGCCAAACGATCCCCTCAAAGGGCTAAACATTCTTATAAAAAATAAGCCTGAAGAGAACAATAAAAACCGTTTTGCCGCTTTTGGGCTTATGGACAGCTGGAAAAGTTACCTTGACAATGGGCAGCTGACGATGGATATTGAGGGGATGGCTGCCTTAGATGAAGGGGGCATAAGCCTGCTGCCCATCATGAAAGGTGAGAGAATAAACCGAGAAAAACGAAAATGACATACCCCCAAAATAAATCCGCATAAATGCAGGGGTTTGTCACGCAAACCATTTAACTTAAACCTAAGAGCAAATGGGCAAGATGTTTTCGAGTATGACATTTATGGTTGTCCAGAGCATTTGAAAGGTCAGCTTAAAATTGGCGACTTCACGCAAGAGTATTAACCACTTTGTAATGGTTTCAAAAAGGAAAAATTTATATATTAGGGGTAAACTTACAAGTTTATTATGGCCCCAACTGATTATAAAGAATCTCATATATTTTATCCAGGCCCCAATAATAGGGAAATGCCTAAGCTCATTGCTGATGGGAGAAGCCCAATTTCACCGTCACAGCTATACTGGAAACGGCTTGGAACTTTGAATAATTATTTGAGTGCAGTAAGAAGGAATGATGCAGCCGGGACAGAATTCTGGAAAATCGAAATGGCTAAATATTGGGATCAATGGGTTGATACTGGCATTGGCGTTGCGGTGCACCCAGACCAAGGTGCTATTCTTATCCCTAATGCGAAGCAATTGCGGGAATTGAACTTGGATACCCAGTTATCTGATGGAGATAGATATATTATTCTTCCTGATGGTGCTTTTAATTCTCTAAAAGGTAAAGGTTATCATTATACTGCTGCGAAAATTGAAGAATATGGAAATCGACAGTTATCGGAAGATGGCGCTAAGAAGTCTCCTTTTTTGGAGGATTTCATTCCTGATAAAGAACTTAGGGGGATGGCAGTTGCTGTTAATTTTAGGCAATTCCGAGAGCGGTTCAAACTAGTTGGAGAGCTTATGGGAACATATTTTCCCGATGCTCCAAAAGGGCAGGAAATAATGGGCCTCTTCGGCTTTGGGTGGCTTGAGGACGGGTCTATTTCCTGTGGCAGTTACCACCTTGGCAACTTCAAATGCGGCCGTCTCGTCGGGGTATTTCCGGATGTCGCCGAAGGCGACGTGCAAAATTTAGAGGACATATTAATCAAGTATCCGGAATTAAGGAAAGCAGCATAATCAGGTTTATATACTTGCTTCTCTTATTTTTATTGTCTTGGCATTTCTCCAGAAATTTGGAGCAGTGCTGGGGCTACACGCCTTTTTATCAGTGCCGGTTGTTTTGGATTTTGGCCATGAAATACAGCGGCGACATCCGGTAAGCAATGAACAATGAAGCTGCAGTGCATATTAGGTAAAAAGGCTACGGTTGGGTGGGCCTCTTCGGCTTTAGGAGGCTTGAGAACAGGTCTAATACCGATGGCAGGAACCACCTTGACAACAACAACGACCGTCTCGTCGGAATAGCCCCGGCTGCCAAGACTCCCATTATTATGAGGACTTATGATAATTTATGGGGCGAGCTTTGCAGCTACGACAACCTATTTCTCGCTTATAAAAAAGCAAGAAAGCACAAGACAACAAAGAAAATTAACTGATATCTTAAGATACTGAAAAAATAGAATTGTGCCTCCTGCACAAACACTGGATAGAGGTACGGCATTCATCCCATACACAGAAATCTTAAAGATTTCTGGTATCCCGCTCAGATTCACCTCGGGGACAACTAAAGTTGTGGGTATCCTGCCTACGATTTTATAAGAAAGTCCCCCGAAAATAAGAAAGTCTCAGGGACTGGCTTCCCTGCCTGTCAAGAAATGTGGCCAGCTGTTTTTGAATGCAGCCATTCCATCTTGTCTTTGACGGGGGCGGCCAGATTTATTTTATATTGAAACCATCCCGTCCTGAAAATCAGAGTGACAGTCGATAATTTTAAGTAAAAGCGCTTTCTTAGGCAAGATATGGCAGACAAATTTAGTAATGAGGGGCTAAACAGCCATTTCCGTATAGCGCTCTTCGGCTCGGCAAGGATCAAAAAAGGTGACTGGCGCTACAAGATGGTCTATTCGCTTGCAAAAAAGATCGGCGCAGCAGGCTTTGACATTGTCACTGGCGGCGGGCCTGGGCTCATGGATGCTGCAAGCAGAGGGCATCATGCAGGCAGGAAAGGCCGGAGTGGGCATCATGCCGGAAGGAAAGGGCGAAGAGGGCATTCCATCGGGCTGACCATCCAGCTCCCAAAAGAGGAGCGGGGCAGCTTCCATCTTGATGTGAAAAAAGATTTCAAGAGGTTTTCAGAGAGGCTGGATAATTTTATGGCCCTGGCGGATGTCGTGGTTGTGGCTCCCGGAGGCATCGGCACCTTGCTGGAGCTGTTTTACACTTGGCAGCTCGTCCAGGTAAAGCATATCTGCCAGACTCCCATTATTTTGATGGGAAAGATGTGGCCCGGCTTAATTTCCTGGATTAAACAATGGCCGCTGAAGAAAGGGTTTTTGGGAAAAGAAGATTTGGAAACTATCTTTTATGCTGACGACATTGGGGAAGCAATGAGCATCATCACAAAAACCCATAAAATGTTTGAGAAGGGCGGGAAAAACCTTTGCTTAAACATAAAGAAGTATAGGCTGCAAAAATAATAAGTATGAGCTGCAAAAATAATGCTGTAAGGTGTGGGCTGCAACAATAAGGCTTGTTATCCGGGTGTGGGGCAGTAAAAGCAGAATCCAACGCTTGAGAATGATAATACCTGCTCGGCTATCCAGAAAGCCTTTTAAACCCATTAAAGACTCTAATTTCAGGTGATCTTAATGGAACCGATGGAAAAGAAAGCGATCAAGGGGATGGTCTTTGCTGCGATGTTTGCAGCGCTTACTGCAGCTGTAAGCCCGGTCAAGATACCGTTAGGGTTTACTCCTGTGCCGATAACTTTGCAGACGCTTATGGTCCTGCTCTCC
>JACPBU010000148.1 GCA_016180165.1 Candidatus Woesearchaeota archaeon
TACTTTGGGCTGAGCCCTAAGGGTTCTTTCCTATCCCTATCTTATATCGGGTTTTCATCCACAGCCTTTCATTGGCATTTTTCCAAAGTGCCATTTCAACAACCTTTTTATACCTCTTAAAAATCCTAATCGGTTGAACCAAGATGAACATCGCAATGGTAGGGGCCGGATATGTCGGATTAGTCACAGGGACGTGCCTTGCAAATCTCGGCAATAATGTTTCCTGCATCGATATCAACCAGGAAAAGATTAGCGCCCTTAAAAAGGGAGTCATGCCTATTTTTGAGCCAGGCCTCAAGGAGCTGGTTGACAGGAACGCAAAAGAAAAAAGGATATCCTTCACAACCTCCCTGGCAGAGGGCATCGCTCATGCCGAGATGGTGTTTATCGCTGTCGGGACACCTCAGGGAGAGGATGGCAGCGCAGACCTAAGGTATGTCGAAAAAGTAGCCGAAGATATCGGCAAAAGCCTCAATGCCTACAAAGTTATCGTCGACAAAAGCACCGTGCCAGTTGGGACCGCCGAGAAGGTCAGGGTGATTATTTCAAGAAACCTGAAAAGAGAAGTGCCCTTTGACGTTGTCTCAAACCCCGAATTTCTCAGGGAGGGGAAAGCGATTAAGGATTTCCTCAACCCGGACAGGATTGTTGTTGGTGTTGATTCCGAGAAAGCCAGGGCATTGATGGGAAAGCTCTATAGGCCGTTGGAAAGGACCGGCAGGCCGGTATTTTTTACGGACATAAAAAGCGCTGAACTGATCAAATATGCGTCCAATGCCTTCCTTGCAACAAAAATCTCATTCATCAATGAATTGAGCCACTTTGCAGAAAAAGCCGGGGCAGACATCAAGGTCGTTGCTGCCGGGATGGGTCTTGATGAAAGGATTGGCTCGAGGTTTCTTCAGGCAGGGATAGGCTATGGCGGCTCTTGCTTTCCCAAAGATGTCCAGGCGCTTATAAGATCGATGAAAGACAGCAGATGCGAAGTAAAAGTCCTTCAGGCAGTCGAGGAAGTCAATGAACTGCAAAAGGTTTCGATTATTCCTAAGATCAAAAAGATCATACCAATCCTCAAAGGAAAAAAGGTGGCTGTTTGGGGGTTGGCATTCAAGCCAGATACAGACGACATGCGCGAAGCGCCTTCTCTGGCGATTATACCTGCATTGCAGAGGGAAGGGGCATCGATTGCAGCATTTGATCCTGCGTCAATGGAAGAGGCAAAGAAGCATTTATCAGGTCTCGCCTATGGCACCGGCCCTTATGACGTTCTTGCCGGCGCAGATGCCTTGGTGATCATAACAGAGTGGGATGAGTTCCGCGAATTGGATATGGGAAAAGTTAAATCTCTCATGAAAAGCCCTATAATTATCGACGGAAGGAATATGTATGATCCGCTGGAGATGAGGGGATTGGGCTTTACCTATGTAGGTATAGGGAGATAAGATGATATGTATCATTCTGTGCGCAGGGTATGCTACAAGGCTTTACCCTCTGACGCTTGATGTCCCAAAGCCGCTCCTTGAAGTTGGTGGAAAGCCCATTCTTGGCCATATCCTCTCGAAGGTGGGCGAAATCCCTGAACTCAGCACGATTTATGTCGTTACCAACCAAAAATTCTTCCCGCACTTCAGCCGATGGGCGGAGCAAAACAAATCAGGGAAAAAGATAGTTGTCATAAACGATAAGACTGCCTCAAATGAGGATAGGCTGGGGTCTTTGGGCGACATCCAATTTGCAGTCGACACAGCCGGGATTGATGATGATGTGCTGGTTATTGCAGGAGACAACCTATTTGAATTCTCTCTGAAAGAGTTCACCAAATGGTCCATAAGGAAAGGCAGGACGGGTGTCGTTGCATTTGATGTGCAGGAAAAGAGTCTTGCAAAGTTGTATGGGATTATTCAGGTAGAAAAAGATGGCAGGATGTCAGGTTTTAGGGAAAAGCCGGAAAACCCAATCTCAACCCTCGCATCGACGGGGATTTATTTCTATCCGAAGCATGTCCTGCCGCACTTGAAGGAATTTGTCGCTAAGTTTAAAAACACCGACAAAGCCGGCCATTTTCTGGAATACCTGTATAAAAAGCAGGAAGTGTTCTGTTTTATCACAAAAGAAAGATGGTTTGACATCGGTGACAAGGAGCAGCTGCAAAGGGCAAGAGAAGAGTTTAAGGGATGAACAGGATTTAAGGGGGATTTCATGGAACTCGGCACAAGACTGTTGGACACGAAGAGCCTGAAAAAGCTTGAGGAGCTGAAAAATCCAAAAGTTATGGGGCTCGTTGCTGAATACATAAACCTCTGCAAGCCCTCCAAAGTGACTGTTCTAACTGATTCAAAAGAAGATATTGAGTATATGAGATTGTTGGCGCTTAATGATGGTGAAGAGCAGAAGCTGGGTACAGAAGGGCACACCATTCACTTTGATGGCCTTTCAGACCAGGCCCGTGACAAGGAAAACACGTGCGTGCTGATGCCGAAAGGGGTTAAAGCGGGCAGATTCATGAACCCCAAAGACAGGGATGATGGCCTGAAAGAGGTTCTTGGCTTTCTTGACGGGGCGATGAGAGATAAGGAGATGATCGTATGCTTTTTTTGCCTTGGCCCGGTTAATTCCAGATTTTCGATTCCTGCACTCCAGATCACTGATTCGGCTTACGTGGCCCACAGCGAATCGATACTGTACCGGCCGGGATATGAGGAGTTTAAGCGCCTGAAGGGCTCAGGTAATTTCTTTTATTTCGTCCACTCAGCCGGAGAGCTTGACGCCCGTCACAATTCAAAGGACATCAGCAAGCGGAGGATTTATGTTGACCTCCGGGAAAACAGGGTTTTTACCGTCAATAACCAATATGCCGGCAACAGCGTTGGCCTGAAGAAGCTCGCTCTCCGGCTCGCGATCAGCAAAGCGAATGCCGAAGATTGGCTATGTGAGCACATGTTTATCATGGGCGTCCATGCAAAAGAAAAAAAAAGAGTCACCTATTTCACCGGCGCATATCCGAGTGGCTGTGGCAAGACCTCCACAGCGATGGTTGAAGGTCACACCATTGTAGGCGATGATATTGCCTATATCAGGGTTGGCGAAAGTGGCAATGCCTGTGCAGTTAATGTTGAGCAGGGCATTTTTGGCATCATCGCAGATGTCAATCCAGAGGACGACCCGCTGATATTTCAATCATTGACGACCCCAAGAGAGCTCATCTTCTCCAACGTGCTCGTCGTTGAGGGCAAGCCCTATTGGCTCAACATGGGCGCCCCGATGCCGAAAAAAGGCACCAATTGTTCCGGTGATTGGTTTGAGGGCAAGAAAGATGTGAAAGGAGATAGCATCCCTCCAACAACGGGCAATGCAAGGTTTACGATGCGCTTGAGTGAATTGGAGAATGTCGACCCTGCTCTCCACGCTCCTGAGGGGGTGCCTATTGGGGGGTTTATTTATGGTGGCCGTGACTCTGATACGACGGTGCCGGTTTTTGAGGCATTGAGTTGGCCGCATGGAGTGTATGTCGGGGCGATGGTAGAGTCGGAGACAACTGCTGCCGCAATTGGAAAGATCGGAGTGAGAGCTCATAATCCGATGGCAAATCTCGACTTCCTTGTTGTTCCATTAGGCATCTATATCAGGAATCATCTTGCCTTTGGTGATCATTGTGCAAAGCAGCCAAGAATTTTCCACACAAACTACTTCCTCAAAAGAGAGGGCAGATACCTGAACAGCAAATTAGACAAGAGGGTTTGGCTGCTATGGATGGAAGGGAGGATTCACGATGAATTTTCTGCGATTGAGACGCCGATTGGATACATTCCAAAGCTGAAGGACCTCCAGAAGCTCTTCAGGGATGAGCTGAACAAAGAATATGCTCAGCAGCAATACGATGAGCAGTTTTCTATTCGAATCCCTCAATTGCTCGAAAAGCTGAAAAGGGTGGAAGAGATTTATAAAAAGGAAGAAGGCATCCCGGAACTCTTCCTCGAACACATAACCCAGGAGCGCCAGCGGCTTGCTGAAGCCAGAGCTAGGTTTGGGAAGGATGTCATTCCGCCCGATTGTTTTGTCCAATAAATACAAAAAAAGCGAATCTTTAAAAACAATCCTTGAATTCTTCGTCTCATTATGGGAAGGATCAAAACAACGCCAATAAAAAGGATTTCAAAAAAGCTTTTCTCTCTGCACAAAGAGGAATTTACCGCCGATTTTGACAACAACAAGAAAGGAGTGGTAAAATTTGTCCAGAACACCTCTAAATCGGTGAGGAACAAGATTGCAGGCTACCTTGCCAGGCTGGTAAAGAAAAGCCTTGAAGGGGAGAGGCCCAGGAAATACGTAAGAGAGTCCCGTGAGTAGGAAAAGATGGTAAGGAAGATCCACACCCGGTTTAAGAGGTATCACAAGATATCTACCCATACAAATCCCTATAATTCTCTCCACGGCCAGAAAAAGCCCAATAGGCCAAGGACTTTTAAGACAGAAGAGGCCGCACGGAAATACGCAAAAACTGAGGGCATCGAAGGATTTACTTTAAAGAAAGTAAAGAAGGGCAAGAAATTCCAGATAGTTCAGAAGTGACAAAAATCGGTTTTTCTCCTCGACGCAATTTACCCGAAGCACAAATTTATGGATTCATCTGCAAATGCCGATTAATGAGGATAAAGTAGCTATGAAAAACGCCACCACCTACGTCGGCGCTCGTCAATATATTATTTCTGCCAGAATCTTAAGGTTAAGTACACTTTCCATTAGAACATAGCTCCTTTTCAATAAAGAAAGAGATGCCATCCATCCCTTCCCTTACCGTCTGGAAATCACTATTGTTCAGGCTAAAGC
>JACPBU010000149.1 GCA_016180165.1 Candidatus Woesearchaeota archaeon
TTTCCTTTTTTTTTTTTTTTTTCCATAGAGACGATCCATCGCTCACCTTGATTTACCTTATAGCCAACGACACAAATGTTTAGACAAAAATATGTCGTTGGCTTATTACGAACGGACAACAATTGTATAATTATTTTTGTCCGTAAGTATAGTTTGCTTTTATTTACCTTATTTTACCTTTATTTAACTAATTTTTTTCCATTTCCCTGTAGTTGATCCTTCATCAATATTATTCCTTTTTTGCCCAAATATAAAAAGCTATGCCTTCAAAATCCCATAAAACACTTCTTCCTTGACTTGGTCATAAGGGGGAAGGTAAAGCAGCAGCTCCTTCAGGTCTCTTTCATAAACTTGTTTGATAGGAATTTTAATATGTTTAAGGCTGCTGCGCTCTTCCTTAAGTTTTGCATCGAGCAATTTTCTGTCGATTATGACGCCTTTGCTCAACAACATCCACACATCATACAAGTCTCTTGAGTCGCTCCTGTTAGCCAGTGCCCTTATCTTTTCTGCAAGGATCTCCGTTTCATCGAGGGCAATGATAGTAAAGGTTGGAATATCTGAAAAAAGCTGGGGAACAACTTTTGCCACTTTATGTTTAACCTGGGTTTTATTAAAATCAACTTTTAATGTGTTCGTTGATGCCTGACTTCCTGAAAATAAATGGCCTTCAAAACGCACTTCTATCCGAAGATTTCCCTGATGCTCTTTTTCTCCGGAAACCCGGTGTTTAATGTTTAGCAGTTCAAAATCCTTCAGGCATATGGAAACAATTTTTTTGACTTCAGCCAAAGAGGCAGTGGTGCTGAAATCCAGTTCTTCTGATGCCCGCTCAAGCCCATAGCATATCCTCAGGCAGGTCCCTCCCTTAAATACAAACCTATCCGGAAATCCTGATAATGCATGAAGGAAAATATAATGGAGATATTCCTTCTCTTCGTAATAGAGGTTGGTCTTCCGCCCGTTCTTTATCTCATTAAGCTCAGTGAGCGATATCATCGTTAATGTCCAGGAGCCATTCCTTATTAAAATGATTCCTTTTTGGAAGCGAGGGGTCAATGCGCTCGTATCCCCTGCCTATGCCCTTTTTTAATCCGGCCAGGAGGCTGCCTCCAATGCCGATAATTTCCAATAAAAACCCAAGCCTGCGCAACACTGCTTTGTTTCCCAGCTTTTCAGCATAGCCAATCATCTTTTCTAT
The DNA here is from genome assembly GCA_016180165.1 of Candidatus Woesearchaeota archaeon. GTDB lineage: Archaea > Nanobdellota > Nanobdellia > Woesearchaeales > JACPBV01 > JACPBV01. Next base: position 1,202 of record JACPBU010000149.1, read on the forward strand.
GTCAATATCCTTCAATGCATTTTTCAGGCATCTGCCTATCTCATTCATGCCGCCGGCATATTTGGGAAACAACAATGAATCGGCGAAGGCTTTTTCTTTCTCTGCGATGGCTATGCTCCCTATGCTTGTGTAGCCAAAGAATCTTTTATTCGACAATGTGACAAATTGGCAGTTCGCTCTTTTTTTCATGTATTTGACTGATGCGTAAAAGAGCGTCCTAGGCATCTGGTCTGAAAATCCATAATAGTTCAACGCAGACCAAAAACTCAGGTAAGAAGGCCAGTTGAGATGAGGGCCAAGAGAAAGCTCGTTGGTGCCGGCCAGCGCAAACATGCCGCCTTTTACTGCATTGACAGAACCTTTCCGCTTGAGCGCTTTTGCGAGGTTGTATGCTTTCATCCGGTTGATGCCCAGCAGCAGCATCAGGTCTTTAGCCGTGAAAATAGCAAGATTGTTTTTCTTCAGTGCCTCGTCGGCTTGCGATTCAAGTTTGCTTAATTGCATTTTTCTAATGATTTAGTATTTATTATACTAATATTAAAGATAACTACTATTTAAGGGTTTCGATGTGTCAGGTAATGAACAACTGCCAGCATCAACTTTGATTGTTGTGCATCCGTTTTCGCATTAATTATCCTTCTCTATCGTTTAGTTTCTGCTTTTCCTGTTTCACTCTCATCAGTTTTCGATAAATTATTAAACCTGATGAAACTCTTATTTCTTGAGCAAAATGTTTAACGAAATTCAGCAAAAGCTTTTAACACTCGACCAGGTGCTTAATGTAGAAAACCTTGACTTTGCTAACCAGATGGATAGAAAAGAAGGGTTTGACCCATCGAGAGAATTTAGCGATGAAGAGCTTAGGCATTTCACTTCAAGGGGACCGGTGGCATTAAAAAAGACGGGTGCTGAAAGAAAGTATTTTCTTCTGGAAGTTGCCGTAGCAGTGGGTGGGAAGAATTTCTCCCGGCTTTATCTCAGGGGATTTGATTATTCTTCAATGGGGCATAAAGATATTGGTGAAACTTTTTTAAGGGAGGAATTACTGCCAGTCCTAAAAGGATACATCGAAATCCCTTTCTCGTGGCCAGCAGAAAAAATAGCCCTTGAAACTTGGCCCTATAAGGTGATAAGGCTTGAGCAAAATGGAACAAAGTTTACTATAAAGGGTGTTGGGGGAGGCAGATTTGATTTAAGAGAAAACAGAATAAATTTGAGGGGCGAATCAATGGATTTTGGGCCAGTTCCACATGAATATCAGGAAAGATTGAAGGCGCTCTTTGGCCTTCTCTGCCAAAAGCCAGCTTATCAGGGATTTCAGCCTCATTTTGAGGAGATTAATTCTTAATGGCAATGTGGGATAGTTTTGTGCTGGAATTTTAAGGTGAGAGAGGTTGGTTTAGCACATTGGTTACAATCTTGATTATACAATCACTCAAATAAACTGAATTCTAGGATTCAATGGTGAGAGTGCCTCAGTATAGCTCTCCATTCTTTTTTGCCGTTCTGATTCTGGAATTTCGCTAATTTGGATAACAAGTGAGATATCCTCGGGGATTGCGGCATCAATGCCGATTTCTCTCCAAAGATGCCTTATACTAAATGGGCCGCAATCTAATTCAAGGAAGCTCGGGACTACAGCTTCGTAAATCTTGAGAGCATACCTATCTCCTTTTGTTTCCTGGCTATAAGAAGGATGTCCATAATTGATGCTTGTGGTTCCCATCAAAATTGCATTTGGAAAACATAATCCTTTAAATCCTTGTATAGCGATGGAAGCAAGGTCCCGAAGGGGGTTACCAAGAACAATTCCAGAAATTGAATGAACAAAAGGGATTGGCTCAAGCTTATACAAATTCCTTGGGATGGGAGATATTTTAACTGGAAAATAAGTTCTTCTCCCAGAACAAAAAATGGCGGCTCCAGCGCCATCTTCCCCAAAGAATTCATGCATTGAATGCACATAATCACCAAGATAAGGATAAAGGTGTTCAAACATTGCAAACTCCTCTGGCGCCAAGATAAGCTGTGGGCGAATCATCGCTAAGAAGAATGGGGATTTGTTTAAAAATTAAACCCGCAAACAAAATTTATTGAGAAAAAGGAACGTATGTATTAAGCTCCGGCAAGAGCGGCTCTGCCATCCTAAGGTCAAAACTCAACTACCATAATGAATTGCGCTCGTCGTGGGGGGATGCCTCCGAGCGGTAGCGAGCGAGGCACAAAAAATGGGGATATTTTTTCGTGCCCCCTCTGGGACACAGAGCTCTTGCCAACACAGTCAAGAGTTTTGAAAACCATAAGAAACAAAGTTTTGTTGGTGCCAATAATGCGCGAGCATTATTATGCATGGCAGAGCCGCTCCGAGGGGAGCTTAATACATACAAAGGAACCAGGCATTAATATGGGCTCAATCCTTCATCACCTTCTCCACCGCAAACACAATCCTCTCTTCCGAGGGTATGCAGTTCAGCTCATTCTTGTAATACGGAAGGATGATGTCATGCCCGGTCACTCTTTCGACGGGCGCCTGCAGCTCAAACAATGCTTTTTCATTGATCTGCGCGATTATTTCGGCAGCAACGCCAAAAGAGCGCGGGCCTTCCTGCACAATCACGCATCTTCCTGTCTTTTTGACGGAGCTGAGTATAGTGTCGGAATCCAATGGTGAGACTGTCCTTAAGTCAATCACTTCTACGCTGTATTTTCCCTTCAGCTGCTCAAGCGCCTTCTGGCAGACCCAGAGCATCGCTCCATAGGACACCAACGTCACCTGATTTCCCTGTTTAACAATATTCGCTTTCCCTATTGGTATCAGGAATTCTCCGTCAGGAACTTCCTCTTTTATAGCACGATAAATTCTTTTCGGCTCGAGGAAAACAACGGGGTCGGGATCGCGTATTGCCGATGCTAGCAGGCCTTTTGCTTCACGTGGCGTCGAGGGGATGACCACTTTAATCCCCGGCGTATGGGCAAAAATTGCCTCCATGCTCTCGGAATGATGCTCCAATGCCCTCACACCGCCTCCATACGGCATCCTAACGACCAGGGGGCAGGTCAATACTCCCCTTGTCCTGTTCCGCATCCTTGCAGCATGGCTGATGACCTGGTCAAAGCCAGGATAGAAAAATCCGTCAAATTGGATCTCGGCAACGGGCTTAAAGCCAGTCATTGCTAATCCGATTGAAGTTCCGATGATCCCCGCTTCCGCAAGCGGGGTATCCATCACCCTGCTGTCGCCAAACTGCTTCCATAATCCGTCGGTAACCCTGAAGACTCCGCCATTGATGCCGATATCCTGCCCAAGCAGAACAACCTTCTCATCCCTTTCCATCTCCTGCCTTAAAGCAAGATTGATGGCCTGGACCATATTAAGTATGGCCATGATATTTCCCCCTGAACTGTTTGATATAAGCGAGCTGCTCTTTCTGCGGCCCTGTCATCTCTGCAAACATATATGTGAACATATCATCAAAATCAGGCATCGGCATATTTTCAAATTCCTCAACCTGCTGGTCAATCTTCCCTTCAACTTCCCCGAGAAACTTTTCCTCATCGTTTTTTGTCCACAGGTCTCTTTTTTCAGCAAAAGCTTTGAGCCTCAGCAATGGGTCTTT
>JACPBU010000150.1 GCA_016180165.1 Candidatus Woesearchaeota archaeon
TCTCAAGCGTTCCCAGGAAACCTCCCCGGTGAAGCTTATACCTGAATGCTCCGGGCTTCCCTTGCACTAAAGCTGAAAAATAGTCCAGCATCTCCCTGACAGTCTCTATTGAGCCATCATCGATAAGCCTTTGGAATTCTGCGCGCCTGCTCTTGGGAAGCGCTGTAAGCCCCTCGATGATGAGCGCATCAAGGTTTTTTTCTTTCGCTGCAGCCCCTTCGCCTGATTTGATCGGCCTTGGCAAAAATTCATTCATGAACTCCCGCTGGGGGAGGTTGAGGTCATCCCACGTTCCCAGATAATAGGGAGCATTAAATCTGCTCACTTTAAACTTATCAGATTCTCTCTTTCGTTCAACTCTTCCTGCGTATTCTTCAAAAGAAACATAAACAGCATGCCGCAATGGCCTTTCTGATGCGGCAGAAACTGTAGGAGCCTCAAATTTCGGGGCATCGTAGCCGGATTCAAGAATCATCGGGGGAGCTTTCCTGAGGCCGCTGGCGCCTTTGCCCCTAAGGAACGAAAGGATCTCATGCCATTCCTGCACAACAGAATGATGGCCAGATTCCTGCTTGATAAGGTAAGAGAGATTAATGCGGGGATTGCTCCCTTTCCGAAAGACTTTTGCAGCAAGCTCGAGGGCCTGAGGGACGAGAGGATCGTCTGCTATAAAAATTCTCTTGCCGCCCTTTCCTGTTTTTCCAGACATTGCAACACTTACCGCCCTCTAAGATTACAGATGAAGGAATAGACTATTATCTTTAAACTTTATGGATTTTATGATGGTCTAAACTAATGCGGGCCAAAGTCCGCTAAGGGTTCTTTCCTATCCCGAGTCAAGAGGTTTTCTGTCCTAACCCGAGTTTACCCCAAGAATTCCTAAGAGAGATTAGTGCTTCTTGTATGTTCCCATCAATACCCCTTCCCCGATCTTCAGCCTGTCCACCATCGCATAAAACTCAGCCGAAGATTTTGCTTCAAAGCTTTCAACATTCAGCGCATACAGCTTAAAGAAATACCGATGCGTCCCAGACGGAGGACAGGGGCCGCCCCACTCCTTTTTTCCGAAAGAATTCATAACTTCATTTCCAGGAACACTATCCTCTTTTATCTCCATAGTTTCTAAAGGTATATCCTTCACCAGCCAATGCACCCAGGTTCCTATCGGCGCATCAGGATCATCAACAATGAGAGCGAAGCTTTTTGTTCCATGTGGCGCCTCAACCCATCCCAGCTGAGGATTGATGTTTTCGCCCTGGCAGGTGAATTTCGAAGGGATCGATCCGCCATGCTTGAATGAAATTGAATGCAGCTCCATGGTATACTCTCTCTGAATCTTCTTTCATCAGATTCTCAGGCACGATAAAAAAGTATCATCCTAATAAATTTTTCCTTCGAATGGGAATAACCATAATTAAACATCTTCAACTGGAACATCTTCAACTGCTTGGCGTAATTCTAAACAATTTCATGCTGAAACCAGCAGGGTTCTATCCTCTCCCAAACCAAAATAATCCCTTAGCCTGCACTTGTTTGTGCTGATATTGGAATGCCCCTCAAATATGGATAAGTTACTCCTTCCTGGATATCCCATACGTTGATAAAATCCCAGTGGTGATATGCCTGCCTGTTGTATATAATGTCTTTGAACGTGGACTTAGTCTTCAACTCGCTTGTTGTTTTTGGGATGCCTAACTCTTTCCTTGGGAGGCTAGCCACATCGCTATCATAATATGAGTTGTATTGGTTTCCACTAGCTTCCCAAGAATTCAGATCGCTAGTGGTCATTGGTTGTCCGCCTAATAGCCCGCCCGTGTTTGCTGTTCCAAATACTTTTCCAGATGAGTAGCTGCTTGATACATATCCCAAAGATAAACCTATTAAGCCCCCGACACTTCCTTCCCCCCTCACTTCCCCTGAAAAATACGAGTCAGTTATATTATATTCGTTATATGCCCCGACTAATCCGCCAACACTGCGTTTTCCATCTACCTTAGACTTTGAGAAAGAGCGAGCAATATACCCTCGGATATTATGCCCCACTAAGCCCCCAATCTGGCTGCCAGAGCCTATAACATCGCCTGTTGAATAAGACCTCGTTATCCAAAATTCATTCCAGCCTACAAGGCCGCCTACGGAAACATGACCAGCCACCTTTGCGCTCGAACTTGAGCCTGTGATCGCTCCATTATTTTTTCCTATTAACCCTCCAACTGAAATCCAGCCTTCCACTTCCCCGCTTGAATGGGAATCATTGACCTGGCCGAGATAGTTCTTGCCTGCAAGAGCACCCACATGCATGTTTCCTGTGATATTAAAGTTTTCAAGCCTAAGATTTTTCACTGTGCCTTCATAGATTAATCCAAAAAGTCCGGCATATGCCAGCCCATACATGCCATTTGGATCGTTCTTTTTTAGCCTGTCTATCCTCAGCCCGCTGATACTGAATCCTTTTCCGTCGAATGTTCCCCCGTGCCGAATCAGTGGAATAAAGCCTTTGCCATTATTCCAGCTGGAAGTTTCTGAGCAGTCAATATTCTCATTAAGGTAATAATCGCTGTTGAGATTTACTTTTTGCAATTCCTGGCAGTTTGTAATCAGGATTGGAGCAGAAGGTGCCCCTTCTCTCAAATCAATTGCGGGGTAGCTGGTTCCTTCATTAATCTTCCATATCCCCTCAAAGTCCCAATCTGCAAAAGTAAGTTTAGACTTCATCTCTGCAGTTGTCCTTGGCTCCCCTTTGCCGGAATCACTTTGCCCGGAAGCACTTTGGCCATAATAGGACTTAAAAACAATTCCATCATTTACAGCTGCAATCCCGCCCGTTGTTGCCCCGCCATTAACTTTTGCAGTTGAATAAGAAAATTGGATATGCCCGGTATTCTGGCCTGCAATCCCGCCTTTGTAGTCGGATCCGATAGCCTGGTGCCCCTTTATTTCCCCTGCTGCAAATGAATTGGTTACAACTGCATTATTCTCCCCTGCAAGCCCGCCTAATTTCTGGTATCCCGTTAAAGTTGAATTTGAATAAGAGGATTCTATCAATCCCTCATTTTTACCAACAAGCCCGCCTACCCTGCTATATCCGGTAATCTCCCCAGATGAATGAGAATCAATAATAACTCCTTCTTCAGAATTATCTCCGACAAGGCCGCCTATATAATCTCGCCCATCGGCTTTCCCAGTTGAATAGGAGCTGACAATGTTCCCTGAGTTGATTCCAGCAAAACCCCCGACAGAGGAAGAACCGAAATTGAAGTTTCCACCTTCAAGTATTCCATTGGCATTGCCAGTTGAATAAGAGCCGGTTATTGACCCACGATTTACCCCGGCAAAACCGCCATACACATAGGTTGAAATTGAGGGGGAGGTTCTCTTAAAATTTCCTGTAGAGTAGGAATTCTCTATCGAACCGATGTTTTGGCCGACAAATCCGCCAGCTTCAGATTGAGCACCACTAACTTCACCCTGAGAGTATGAGTTTCTGATGATCCCATAATTGACTCCAGCAAACCCGCCAATGACCCATTCTGTTCCATTAACATTGCCAGTCGAATGCGAATTTTCGATTATTGCGTCAAAAGACTTGTACTTTTCGTTCTCCCCCGCCAGCCCGCCAATGCTTCTTATTCCATCGACGCTGGAATTGGAAAAAGAATCATTGATATATCCCCTGTTAAGGCCGGCAAGCCCGCCAACATCATACTTACCATTGGCATTTCCTTCTGATGAAGAGGATATTATTTTTGACTTATCATAATTAAAGCCAACTAGCCCACCGACATAGCCCATCATTCCTTTTATTTGTCCCTGGCACCGTGAATTGATAATGATTCCCCTGTTGCCGCCTGTAATACACCCAATGTGGGAATATCCTGTTATTTCAGCATTCTCCAGCGTTAAATTTTTGACCTCTCCCAAGAGCTCACTGAATAGGCCAACCTGAACTTCCTGTGGGAAGTAGACATATATCGACGAGATTTTGTGCCCGGCCCCATCAAGGATGAGTGTTGGGCCGCTGCTGATGGGCTTGAAGCCTTTTCCACTATTCCAATTGATGGTGTCTGAGCAATTAACATCGTTCTTCAGGAGATATCTGGAATTTGCCCCATCCCGCACTCTTTGCAGGTCATTGCACGTGCATATTGGGATGGGATCTTGCCCGGTATCGTAGCAGTCAGAAACTGTTGTGATTGAGACACCTATCTGGCTGATTACATCTGATAAAGAAGTATCCCCATCAATCCATTGGGTCGCTGATTGGAGCACCGTCTCTTCCATTGTTGAATAAACAAATTGCAGGCTTAATATTGCCGAAAAACACAGGCACAAAAATGTTTTTATCCTGATGCCTGCTTTTTTTCCCATAGAGCGCTAATTTGGGGAGAGAGGTATAAAAAGATTGTTGTTTTTAGTATGTGCATAGCGCCCTAAGGTCAAAATTCCATCAAATAAATATTATCGACGAGCGTTATGGGGGGTTGCCTCCGAGCGGTAGCGAGCGAGGCACAACGCTATGCACATACTGTTTTTATTTTCAATTAAATGCAGCACTTTCATGAGATAGGGCACTTTCCCGGCAGTTTTCTCGATAAATCTTGTTTCCAGTATCCCTTTCTCCACTATCGTTAAGAAAAATTTAAATAGTCCGCCAATAAAGGTGAGCCTGAGGTGATTCACTTATGGCAGACGTGCAAAAGACATACGCCCAGGTTATTGGCGCAGTGCTTGTGTTAGTCGGGATTATAGGGTTTTTCAACAATCCCCTCCTTGGATTGTTTGGGGTCAATGTTGCCCAGGATCTGCTGCATATCATCGGCGGGGCAGTGATCGTTTCGCAGGCCGGAAAGACCACAAATAAGATGCTTGGCATCATCGGTGTTGTCGTTGCTTTGCTTGGATTCCTACCAGGCACTGATGCGCTTCTTGCCTCGGTGTTCGGCATAAACCTTGCAACTTCTGTGCTGCATCTGGTGATAGGCATAGCCTCATTAGGGGTTGCCTACGGTGTTAAGGAATAGGCACTATTTCTTTTTTTCTTTTTCCTATGCTCAACATTTTCCTATGCTCAACAAGAAAAACATCCATCAGATTCTTGATGCAATTTTTACCGTTGGTCTTGGATCAGGTTTTTTGATTGCGCTTTTGCCCCATACAACCCATTTTGTTGCTGGGCATACTCCTCAGCCCCTATACGCAGGGCAGATGACAGCAGGGCTTGCGCTCGCAATGATTTCCCTTGTATTATTGATACAACACAACAAAGCTTTAAATTTGCCGATAAGAAAATAGGATTATCTCCACTTTATGCTGCATCCCATGGAAGGGACAAACCATTCTTCAATTTTCTTTCCAGCCAAAACCTTATCAAGGGCCTCACGCAGCTCATGCTTTGTAGGAAAATCGCCTGGATTCATCGCATTGTTTATCCTGCCATGATATATGAGCTGATGGTTCTTGTCAAAGACAAATGGGTCTGGAGTGCATGTCGCTCCATAGGCCTTTGCGGTTTCCTGTGTCTCATCAGATAGGTAATAGGCGTATCCTTTTACCATCGCAATGGACTGCATATGCTCAAAGTCGTCCTCAGGATAATTTGAAGGGTCGTTAGAATTGATCCCGATAACAACAACTCCCTTTTTGGCATAATCATCCTGAATTTTCGCAATCTCGTCCATTTTCGGCTTGACATAAGGGCAGTGATTGCACATGAAGATGATAACGAGTAGTTTTCCCTTGAAGTGCTTCAGGCTGGCAATCTTGCCATCAACATTGCGTAAAGAAAAATCAGGGGCACTGTCGCCCTCAACAAGCTTTTTTGCTTCAGATTTCAGCAATGCCATCGCTTATATGGCCTCTTTATGCCTTTTCTCAACTTCTTTCCAGTTGACGATATTCCACCAGGCAGCAACATATTCTCCCCTTCTGTTCTGGTGCTTGAGATAGTATGCATGCTCCCAGACATCGAGGCACAAGAGCGGTTTTTTTCCTTCAGATATTGGAGAATCCTGGTTTGCGGTCGAATGCACAAGGAGCTCCCCTTTGTCGACGCACAGCCATGCCCATCCTGAGCCAAACCTGTTGAGTGCAGCGTTTGAGAATTCTTCCTTGAACTTGTCAAAACTTCCCCACTTGGCGTTTATTGCCTTGCCAAGGCTCCCATTGGGCACACCGCCGCTTTTTGGGCCCATGATCTTCCAGAAAAGCCTGTGGTTGGAATGCCCCCCTCCGTGGTTTTTCACTGCAGTCCTGATGCTCTCGGGGACGACGCTTAAATCAGAAAGGACATCATCAACATCTCTGTGGTCAAACTTTGTGCCATTGACCGCCGCACTGTATTTGTCGATATAAGCCTGATGGTGCTTATCGTGATGGATTCTCATCGTGTTCTCATCGATGAAAGGCTCCAATGCATTATATTCATAATCCAGCTTAGGTAACTCGATTGCCATTAAGTTCACCCCATACTTTTTAATAAATCTACTTTTTTATAAATTATAAAGAAATGATAACCTTTAAACCTTTAAAAAGATTTCCATGGCTTATCGCCTTTTTCGGATTTCCATGGCAACAGCTGACAGGCCCACGATAAGGGTGACTGAAAGAAAGAAGAGCAGGTAATCGAAGGGAGGGCTGGAAACCCTCTCCGGCGTTGCCAAAACACTGCAATCTTCATCTCCCATTATGCAGTCTGGATCACAACCTCTATCTTTTGCCCGGTTGCACCATCCATCCTGGGAAGCTGATGAGCAATCGAACGGGCAGCTGAGGAAATTTTCATATCCATCGCATAGCCGATTCCTGTTGCAAAGCATCGCCATAGGCTTGAAAGTAAAGATGCTTCTACCATTCTCCAGCAATTTCCCAGTCTCCCATTGCTGTTGGAAAGGAGTTCTCACGGTCACCGGCACGGCATCGACATCTTCGCCTCTTTGGCCATGATTATGCAGCCTAAAAAAGGCGATGGGCAGTTTTTCGGCAGTGATGATGTTACCCTGCTGGTCAAAAAAAGAAAGCTCAAAGGAAGAGGCAGCTGGGCCGGGGAGGATGCCGCTCCCCTCGAATGTCCTCGATTGAAGCAACTGGACAGACCTGTCTTTCCCTATTATAAAGTCGAATTCAGTGATAACCTCCCCAAAGGCTGCTTGAGCAGAAGCAAGTATACAGAAAGCGATCAACACAAGAAAAGGTATTGCATGTTTCATTGGATTGCCTCATAACCTTCAGGATCATAGCCGCAATTCTGTGAGCTTGTGAGGCCCATGACGGAGTATACCCTGCCTTCACAGACGCCATTAAGTGACGGCCCTGAATATTTCTTTGCAATATTGTTATTGCCTTTGCATTGCCCGCCATCATCGCAATGCTCACCTTTACAATCTGGTTCCTGAGGGCAGTTTTTTGGCCAGGGATTCCTGCAAAAATCTCCCCCAAAAGATTCATCCTGCCGGCCATATTCAGCCAGGCTGTATTCATCACAGAGCCTGTAGGTATGCCCAAGCTCATGCGCCACCATTCCCGGAAGGTCCATACCAAAGCCACGTGCAGAGAATACGACGGGGCTGGAAAAATAGGCATAGCCATCCCCTTCATAGCTGTTTGAGAAGCCTACAGCCCGATCATAGGAGATGCCAAGCTTTCCTGTATATTTATCGGCGCAATTCTTTATCTTTTGATGCGTGTATCGCGCTTTGAAATTACTGAGGATATCCCCAACATCACAATGGTCCCTGGCAAAGGTTAAAGGGATTTTGATAAACCCTGTCTTTTTGCCCTGAAAGAGGGATATCTCCTGAAAGAATTTCGCCCTTATGTCAGCTTGTTTTTCAAATTCTTCCTGGCTATCCCATAAGTTATCGATGGGAACAAAGACAAAATAATGCTCACAAGCCAATCTCTGGATGCAGGAATCGAAAGAGAATGAGGCCCGTTTTTCAGGTATCCCTGCCCCCTCAACCGCCTTTTCAGCCTCTCTGCCCGCTTTCTTCTCAACATTCTTATCAGCATTCTTATCAGCATTCTTATCAGCATTCTTATCAGCTTTCTTCCCGACATTCTTATCAGCTTGGGGGAGGTGTAAAAGTTCCCCTTCTTCTTTCGCTCCAGTGCCATTTTCTGCATCATCTACATCGACAAAAAATTCAGCCAGGTATGGGAGGGTATCACTGATGTTGACCTGACAGGCATGTGTGGATTTCTGGACAGGAGGAATTTTTATCAGTAGGTTAAAGGAGAAAGTTTTTCCAGGGAGGATATCATGCTCAAGTGCCTCCTGTGAGAGGGGAAGTGAGATTCCGCAATCTGCCTTTGGCCTGATGCCCTGCCAGGTTACGCCGGTAGGGTTGAACACTATAACTTTCAGCAGTTCCTCATCTCCGCTTTTTGTTTTCACCAATTCCGGAATTAACGTAAGAACAGCATTTGTCTTCGCCTGGGCTTGGGCAGAATCTGCCCTATTCTGGAAAGAACCCCCGCCCTGCTCAAACCATTTCCTCGCAAACATGAGCAGAAGCGTACCGATTACCAAAGCAAGGATAAGCATGACAATCAACGAAAAAGAGAGCATCCCTTTCCTTCCTGATGGAAGATTAGCCTTCCTCTTCCAAATCACGGGATGATGGAGTGCCAATCTATTGTTTGGTGAAGTGTTATTCCATAAGCCAGATGCACACTCGTGCTTCATGGGCTATCCTTCAACAACGGCGTATATAAACATTTGCTGGCAGGGATGCGCCAGTGCTGGAAATAGAGCTTAAGGATTTGCATAGAGCGAGAAAAATCAGCGGTTAAGAGGAGTGCAAGAACGTCAGAAGATGAAGATGCTCCCAGGCATGGGCAAAACTTGTGTCGGGGGAGTTTAACTGTCAAATTTGTGATAGCCAGGTGATAAAAATGTTGAGCATAGGAAAAAGGAAAAAAGGCATTGAAGCCATCCAGGTTGAGTTTTGGCATGGATTTTATTGCAGGGAATTTGATACTTGGGAAGAGGTAATCCAGGCTGGCGACTTGGCTCAGAAAGTTGAGCCGGGGTTTACCAAACTCCAAAATGATTTGGCTTCTTTCGTCAAACACATGGGCGCTTTTTTCAAAAAAAATCCGACCACCCCCCGTCACAGACGGTTGCCGAGCATAGCGAGCGCAACTAGGAAAACAGAAGTTTTCTGTTGGGGGATTGCTCGCTCCAAGCATGCAACCATTATGGAAGTGGAAACTGCTTCCATGACCACCGGTTAAAGACCGGATGGAATGGTTGCATTTAAGGTTAAAGAAAAGGCGGTAAAGGAGTAAAGGTTTCGCTGGGTCTGGCTCTCTCTATTGATTTGATTTACCCTATGCCATAAAATGTCGCGGAGGAACAAAGGATCACATTTGCTCGCAATTATAGCAAGGGACACAAATAATTAAGCAAATAAATATATCCCTTGCTTACCCCTGCGTGGTACAAAAAACTAATGTTATTTCGTATTACAAGCGAACAACTAATGTCCAATTATTTTTGTTCGCGAGTATATCTTTCAAAATTAATCAATAATGGCTACTTGACTCCCTTCCAATTCCTTCTCGCGTTTTCCAGCCTTTCCACCGTCCCCGTATCAAACCATTGCCCCGAGAAGATGTAGCCATGGAGCTTTCCCATCTGCGCCAGCTTTGGAAAGATATCCCTCTCAAGCATAGAAAACCCTGCAGGGATCATCTCTAAGACTTCGGGCTCGATAACATAAAAACCAGAGTTGATCAGCCGTGAGGGGGCATCTTTGAGCTTTGGCTTTTCTACAAATGCAAGGATCTTGTTGCCATCCATCTTCGCAACCCCATACTGCGTTGGGTCTTCAACCGACGTAAGCGCTATCGTCACCATTGCTTTTTCCTGCTTATGCAGCTTCACCATCTCTGGAACATTTATGTCTTTCAGTTCATCGCCGTTGGAGCAGATAAAGCTCCCATGGAGAAGATGCTCCCGTGCCTTCCGCAGTGGCCCTGCCGTCCCTAAAGGGTGCTTGGGATCTTCTTCAACATAAGCAAGCCTCATGCCATATTTGCTTCCATCACCATAATGCTCTCGTATTTTTTCGGCAAGATAGCCGATTGAAAGTATCGCTTCCCGGATCCCATATTTTTTCAGAAGGTCAAACAGATGCTCGGTAAGCGTCTTTCCCTGGATATCAATAAGTGCTTTTGGCGTATGCAGTGTCAACGGCCGCAGCCTTGTCCCCTGGCCGCCGGCAAGGAAGATTGCTCTCTCAGGAACTTTCGTCCCTAAGGAATCTTCGAGTATGCCTTCCACTATCTCGCTCCTGTTCCCCCGTTGCT
>JACPBU010000151.1 GCA_016180165.1 Candidatus Woesearchaeota archaeon
CTGCTGATGGCGCCATTACTGAAGAAAGAAGGAATGCCCTTTGGAGAAAGCTTAAGCGCGATTGTGGTCAACAAAATGACCTCTGTGTTCCTGACCGGCATGCTGGCATTGGCCGGAGCATACCTCTATCTAGGTAAGAAGGCATTATTTTTTCTGCTTGCTGGCGGAGTTATCGGTGCTGCGGTGATGATAATCGGGTTCTCATCGTTTGTAAGAGGATTTGTCAAGAAAAAAATCCTTAAAAGCTATGCTGCCTATTTTAAAGGATTTTCCAAAAATGTCTTTTGGATGCTCAGAAAAAGGATCTATGCCGTTTTGCTCAACACTTTCTTAACCTGCATCAAGATTCTTGTTGGAGGCTTATTTCCGTGGCTCCTGTTTTTGGCTCTGGGCGTTGATGCAAATTTCTGGGAGCTGGTTGTGGTGTTCAACACGGCAACGCTCCTCTCGTTTGTTCCCTTCACCTTAAGCGGGCTGGGGCTGAGGGAAGGGGCAGTGTGGGCCATGCTGGGCGTGTTGGGGCTGCCAAAAGAACAGACGGGGGTTGCTATCCTTTTGATGACATTGGTTACGTATGCCCTTGGGTTAGCTATCATGATGGGGTTGAAGCATGAGGGATGGAATTTGAGAGGAAAATGGCAGGCGGGGAATGGCAGAGACAAACAAGAAAATTTCAAAAATAATAATAAATCTTGAAATTTTCTTTAGATCATAAAGTTTTATTCTTTATAAACAATGAAAAGGGGTATTTGTTTAGCATCTTCGAAACGCCCGACGTAAGCTTGGAAAGTCCTGCGTCCCAGTAAGGGAGAAAAAAGCGTTCCGGTCGCTTCGCAACGGAGGGAGAATCCAGCGTTCCGGTTGCTTCGCAACGGAGGGAGAATCCAGCGTTCCGGTTGCTTCGCAACGGAGGGCGGCCCCCGCGACGGACTCAACGTAAGGCCCAGAAGCGTTTCGACCATAGGATGCTAAACAAATACAAAAAGTGGAGAGGGCTAGCAATGCCTGTAAATCTCCATCAACTCTTCATATCTCCGTTCAATGCTGAACTTCTCTTCAACAGCTTTTTTTGCATTCCGGCAAAGCTCTTTGATTGACCGGTCATCATCGAGTATTGAAGAGATTGCCTGCTTTAACAGGGAGGAGAGATGCAATGCATCTCCTTTAGGGAACAGGAATCCGGTCTTCTGGTCTTCGATGGTTTCTGGAATGCCGCCTGCACGGGAGGCTAATACGATGTTCCTGAACAGCATCCCTTCGGCAACTACAAATCCCCACGGCTCATCCCAAAGGGAAGGGCAGACGACAATGTCTGACTGGAGATATTGCTTTGAGAGCTCGACACGGCCGCAATACGGGATATGGGCTATTTCGAGAATGTTTTTACCACCAATACTTTTCAAAGCCCAGAGCTGTTGCTTAATTGCTTTGTAGTATTTTGATAAAACTGTCCTTCCGACGATGGGTGTGCCGATGACTTTCAAGCAAAGGGCTGTTTTTTTGGAGCTTAAGGCGCTCATCAGGAAATTGTCTTCCATCACTATGCTTAGGGCATCGAGCAGCACATCGAGGCCTTTCTGGGGCACTATCCTCCCTACAAATAAGAGGGTTATTGTTTTGCTTACCTCGATGCCCCCAGGGAGCTTGTTAGGAAAATACATTGAGGATTTCCAACTGGAGAGAATAAGATTATAAGGTTCAGCTATGCCATCCTTCTTTTGATGGAAGGGATGGGGATTTCTGAGGGATGCCAATAACTTAATTGGGCTGTCAGCAAGATTCCTGTGGATTATAGAGAGGCCGTTGTAGATTATCGATGCATGCCCGGATTTATGCTTAGATATATGATTAGATTGATGATTAGATGCATGCTCAATATCAACGCTCTTTTTACAATATTCTTCAAAGACAAATCTGCTTAAAAAGACCAATGACCTGTATTGGGAAGCGATTCTGCCGATGATACGCTGGCCAAAATGGCTCTTAACCGCTAGATGTGAGTTCTGGAGCTCGAGAATAAAAGAAACTTTTGGGACAATCTTTTTTATGCCGGAGAAAAACAATGCTGCCGGCCTGTTGACAAAATGGATAATGAGCTTCTTGGCCTTGTTGGCGATAAGCCACAGCCTGAGCTGCTTTGCAATCTTCCTGTAATAGCACAGGCTCAGGCAAAATTGCGCAGGCTTCCTGAAAAATGATTTTTTTATCATGGCAAGCAGAAAACGCTCAAAGGCACTGTAAGGGATAAAGAGCAAGCTGTTTTTCAGCCTGGCAATGGCTTCTTTTTTCCGGTTCTTTACCAAAGCTCCATATCTCAGGGGATCGCCGAGCAAGGATTCGAGGAGGGCAACACTGCTCTTATCATTTCTTTCTGGAAGAAATTTTTCCATCGTTGAAGCTGAAAACGGCCTTGAGAACAGCAGGAAATCAAAATCTTTGTTTTTATTGGAAAGCGCATGAATAAGAAATTCTGTGAATATCATCTCACCATTGCCGCAGCCCTCGATGCCTGAAAGTGGGTTGAGCTCAGAGCCCATCCTGACAACGAGAGTACAGTTCCCTTGTTTCATCAGAAGGAGAAGAGCCAAATAGTGTTATAAAAAGTTATTCATAATGGGGGGTTGGTTTGGAAAAGGGAATTTCCAAAATGTTTATAAATGAAACTGTATTTTAGTATCATAAAGTGACAACAAAATACTTTTTTAGCAAAGGAAGGGCACATTCCCCAAGATTAGTTTTCTTTCTTCCGCTGGTTGCGCTGATGCTCATTGCTACAAGTTCAGAAGCGGCTGCTGCGCCCAATACATGGCTTGTTGGCACCCCATCTAAATCCCTTGAAATGTCCGAGCAGCGAAAAGATGGCATCAATGCAGAAAACATCAGGAATATAACAACGAGCATCGATGAGAGCGAGTTAAATGCCCTTGGGGATGGGAAGGCCAATAATGCCCATGGGGAAGCCAGATATAACCAGTACTTAAGCTTCGAGAATACCCTATCTAGAAATAGTGTCGGCTCTGAGTTCGTGAGATTTCAGGAAAACGACGATGGTGCGGCATCTGACTTTTTTTATGTAAAGAGCCAGGACCAGATTGCAAGGTACAGCCTTGAATTTAAGACGTCGTTTACCAGTGATATTGAAGATGACTCTGGAATTTCTTCTGTTAATGGAACCGTCCTTGGCGACTTTGAGGATGAACAAATAACTATCATTGGGATGGAGTATGTCATCACAAAAGCAAGGAGGAATAATTCAAGCGAAGCAGATGTCGAACTTACTCTTATAGGCGGGCAGGTAAGGGATGCCCTTGAAGAGGGTGATGTAAAAAATTATACGTTAAATGGGAAGAACTATGAAGTTACCGTAACTTCAATCACCGATACCGGGACATTCTATGCTAAGTTCTCCGTCAACGGTGAAGCTACGGCATCGCTTGCTGAGGGGGAGACCTATGCATTGAGTGATGGTGTCCGTATGGGGGTGACCGACATCATACCGGGCGAGGAAGGAGATGTAGCGGGTGATTTGACAGTGTTTGTTTTGGGTGCTGACAAAGTTGTCCTTCGTGACGATAACATCAAGAATTCTCAGGCATCCCACAACTTGAATTTTAACGGGAAAGAGATTGGCCAAGCCGCAGCCATAATTACCGGTTCCGTTAAAGGTGCAAGATTGCATGTTGACACAATCCAGCTCAATATCACAGCGGATGACAATTATTATGTAGCTCCGGGGCATAACCTTTCTGAGTACATGGATGAGCCGGAAGCTCTTCTTGGCAGCTGGGACATCTTTTATAGTGGCCTTGAGAATATCACCACAGAGACAATAAGAATCAAGGCTTCTGGCTCTGACAAATATGAGATTGTATTTGCTGATGGCAGCAATAACCCAACTACTTTCCCGTTTGCCTCTACTTCCGGCGGCTCAAATCTAAAGATAGGGGATAGCAATGATGATTTAGTCTTAAACGGCAGCCATGTAATAAATAAAAATGATTATTTCGTTGTAACTGACTTGTCTGCAAGCGATGGGAACAGGAAAACTTATGCGTTAAGATACGGGGGAGCTACAAACGCCGCCACTGGAGAAAATGCTTCAGTAAAATTTGACAATCTCGGAACTGGTGAGCGAATCGAAGTTGGCTTTAATAAAAATTCGGGGGACTCTGCTGATGCTTTACTGTCAATAGGGGGAATTAAGGTTAATGTGATAAATGCTTCAGATGATACTATTAATGACTTTGACATCATGGTTGACCTCGATGGAGATGGAGTGATTGAATCTGATACTGATGTAGTGGCGCTGAACACCGAGGCAGGGTTAAAGATTGAAATCCTCAATGCTTCGGATTCAATACTCATAAGCTTTAGCACACCCGATAGTGACGATTATGATAATGTAATTCCGACACCATTGCAGCTGAATATAACTGCGGCTAATGGCAAAATGCAATTTTCAGAAGCTGCCCAAAACCAACTGAGCTTTATTTCCCCTTCCTCAGAAGGTAATATAAAGTATGCATACACCTCCTTCGGCGCTAAGGCCAAATGGGAAGATTTTGCAAGCGAACCGGATGCCCTGACCATTGATTATCCAAAAAGCCAACGGAAGCCTAAATTGCATATCATAGCGAATAACAGGAGCAGTTCCTCTCCTTCAAGAACAATTACCAACAATGCTCCGGAAGCCTCAAATGTGATAGTGCTTCCTTCTATGCCAATCTCAACAGATAATCTCAACCTGTCCTATACCTTTAC
>JACPBU010000152.1 GCA_016180165.1 Candidatus Woesearchaeota archaeon
TAAACAGCCGATAAGGTTCATCAGCGTCGATTTGCCGCTGCCGGAAGCGCCCATGACGGCAACAAACTCCCCTTCAGAAAGCGCAAGAGAAGCGCCCTGAACAGCATGAACCTCAATATCGCCTATACGGTAGATCTTCCAGACATCCTCAAGTGAGATGATGGCGTGGTTTTTCATTAGGATAGAAAGCTCATTTTTTTTGAAAGTGAGTTTAGGTGCTGGATCTTTAATTTTTCCTAAGAATCGCCTTAGCTTCAAATCTATTTAATGCTTGCGGTCATTCATCTTTTTAGCGAAAGCTATAAAAACAAAATAACAACTGAAATATTTATGGGTGAAGCAAAAGTGCCGGAATCTTCTGAACCCCCTAAATCCTCTGAACCCCCTAAATCCTCTGAACCCCCTAAATCCTCTGAACCCCCTGTTTCCTCAAAATTCCCTGTATCCTCTGAGCATCCATGCCCCATCTGCGGGCAGAAATCGCTGCAATTGACCGAGGCAGAGAGAGACATCCCTTTCTTTGGGAAAACATTTCTGTTTTCTATGACCTGCCCATCCTGCAAATTCCATAAGTCTGACATCGAATGCGCCGAGCAGAAAGAGCCTTCACGCTTCACGTTTGAGATTGCCTCTGAAGAAGACCTTAAGGTAAGAGTAGTGAAGTCAGCAGAAGCGACGGTGAAGATTCCCTATATCACCGATATCACCCCCGGATCCGCTTCCCAGGGATATGTGACAAATATCGAAGGCATCCTTCAGCGTGTGAAAAGGGAAATTGAATCAGTCAGGGATACTGCGGAAGACGATGAAGACAGGACAAAGGCAAAAAACCTGATAAAAAAGCTCATCAATGTCATGTGGGGAAAGCAGAAGCAGAAAATCATCATCGAAGACCCGACAGGGAACAGCGCAATCATCTCTGACAAGGCGGTTGTGGAGAAGATGAAGATGGGCGTCAATAAGGCTGATAAATAATTATTCTTAATTTCCAACTGATAATTTCCAAATTATTTTCCCAAAAACTTGCAGAAAAAACTCAAAAACCCCCTCTTGCTAACTATCCTCCCCAGTATCGAAATTAATATAAGGAAGCTCTATCTTTAATCTTTTATGCCCGAATCTTTAGAGACAGTCACTGAAGCGTCTGTTCAGGTTAATTCAGGGAGACTGATTGTTGCCAGAGCCGATGCTCTATCACATCTTGATTGGGTTGGGCTTATCGAAAAAATGAATATCTCATATTTAACTGGTGAATCAAAAGTTATGAAACGAAGTTTTGATGCAGATGATAAAGCTATAGATGCCGTCTCACGATTATTAGGTGCTTATGAAAAAAATGACCCCCATGTGAAGCGATTTGCCGCTGAATCTCAAACAGCCACCCAACAGAAAGACAGATGGCGTGATGAAAATAAATTCAAGCCGCCAAAGCTTCTTCCAGGGGCGAATTATGTAATGGCGCCAAAAAATGCGCATGATGGTTACTTTCCGATCGTTAAATCGGGATTGGACTACCTCCTTTTATTTGATGTTAAAGTTCCAAGAATTGGCAGAGAACCGGATGTCAGCCATCCTGATGCATGGACAAGGCATGGCAGCTTGATTGGTTTTCAAGCCTCCGATTTTCCCCTGATTGTCGTGGCTGATGCAGATTCTTTCCGGCTGGGTGAAGGTGTAAACCCGCAATACTATAATATTATCCGAACTCCACCTGGAGATTATGCCTGCAAATTCGCTAAAAATCCCTTTGCCTTATCAATAGGAAGAAAATGGGATCTACCTGGCTCAGGAAACAGCAAATAATAAAAACCCTCGTTCAACATTTACCATTTATCATGAAGATCGGCATTATCGGCGGCTCAGGGCTTGAAGACCCGAAAATCCTTAAAGATGCCAAAGATATTATTGTAAAAACACATTTTGGCAATCCTTCTTCTCCGCTTGCTTTGGGAAAGATCAATGGGATTGATGTTGTAATTCTTTCCCGGCATGGCAGAAAGCACGAGCTGATGCCCACCAATGTTCCTAATCAGGCTAATATCCATGCGCTCAAAGAACAGGGCTGCACTCATATCATCGCAACGTCGGCATGCGGCAGCCTTCGGGAAGATATCAAGCCGGGAGATTTTGTTTTGGCTGACCAGTTCATCGATATGACGACGAAAAGGAAGTCAACGTTCTATGAGAAAGATCATGTCTGCCATATCGCTATGGCTGAGCCATTCTGCAAAGGGCTGCGGAACAGGCTCTTTGAGGCAGGGAACAAGTTAGGCTATGCAATGCACGAAAAAGGGACTGTAGTGACTGTCGAAGGCCCAAGATTTTCCACACGGGCAGAAAGCCACCTCTGGAGGCTGATGAAGGCAGATATCATCAATATGTCCACTGTTCCAGAGTGCGTTTTAGCGAGAGAAGCGGGATTATGCTATGCGGTTGTCTGCATGGCAACTGATTATGACTGTTTTCTCGAAGGGAGGGAAGTGAACATCGGGGAAGTTATGGCGGTCTTCAAAAAAAATGCCGAAAGGGTAAAGAAGCTTCTCTGCGAAGTAATCCCCGCTATAAAATTTAATCCGGAATGCAGATGCAGGACTGATATCAGGGGAGCGGTGATAAGTTAGGGATGTTTGGCAATCACCATATTTAAGAATTCTCATCGCTTCAACCTCTATGCCCTAAAAAGGTTTTTATAGAAGGTCAGCTCTTTCAGGGAAAATGAGGCAGGTTATTTTGTTTAAAGGTGAAGATGGGTTTTGGGTAGCTGAATGCCCAAGCCTGCCTGGCTGTGTTTCTCAGGGAACGACTAAAGAAGATGCAATCAACAATATCAAAGAGGCTATTGAGGGGTATATCGAATCTCTGAAAGAAGATAGCCTCCCTATACCTCAGGAGAAGTTTGAAGCAATCGCATTGGTTGTTTAGGGAGACGTATAGCTAAAAAATTCGGTTTGATTCAACAATAGAGTGGACTTCTTTCCCAGTTATAATGAGCAAGGTAATGAGAATAGTCAGTATTATGCTTACCGGAACTAAAATAAAAAGTAAAGGAAATATCAATTTCCCAAGAAAAATGCCCCAACGTAATGGGTTCTCCATTACAAATTGGATGTAAGCTATTGAATATGCAACCAAAGAAGCGAGGATAAAAAGAAAGATGTTGGAAGTCTGCTCCCACAACCGATTGTATTTTGAATTAACCTTGTCGTGCCTTACCCAAAATTTATCATTAATAGTTAATCTCATTTTTGATAAACTCCTCTTTATCAATAAGCCAAAAAACCAAGTAGGCACAAAGTATTATTAAATATAACATGATTAAGTTAAAATTTATTGCCCTATTTACAAAAATAAGGTAAGGGACAAAAAATAAAGCAATCATTATTGAATACACTAAAGCGAGTGTTGTTAATGCCTCCCTAAAGAAATATTTTTTACTCATCAGACACACCCGTCAACAGGCTTAAATTTTGAATGTAATGCCTCTTCTTTTGACTTGAAAACAACCAGATTTTCATCTGGTATGTTGTTTGCTATTGTTTGGCACTTATAGTAACTGACAAAATAATTTTTGCTCGCATTACCTAAATCATTGCCTACATAAAATTCACTTGATTTCGAGAGGGTAATCACAACCCCCATTGTAGTAAAAATTATAATTAACAGGGCCCCTAACTCCAGGAATCAACCTCTTTTATCCATACAACTGCATATTAGGGAGCCGATTATTTAAAGTTTCCTTTTTTCGTCAACACAATCCAAGGATGTATTATTCTGTGATATACATTCACCGCATTATTCTTCAGTGGCCCCCAATATGTTAAAGTTAGACCCAAAATAATTTAAATACCCCCTTATTCATGGGGTTCAATGAACCTCAAAGAAAAAATCAGGACGGTGCCGCATTGGCCGATTGAAGGAGTCATGTTCAGGGATATCACTACTCTGCTGCAGGATGGGCCGGCTTTTCAGTATGCCTGCGACGAGCTCTATAGGAGATACAAAGAGAAGAAGATTGATGTGGTTGTCGGCATTGAAAGCAGAGGCTTTATCTTTGGAAGTGTGCTTGCGTATAAGCTTGGTGTCGGCTTCGTCCCTGTCAGGAAGGCTGGGAAACTTCCCCATACGACTATTTCTGAAGAGTATGAGCTTGAATATGGCAAAGCAAAGATTGAAGTGCATGCTGATGCGATCAAGAAAGGACAGCGTGTGCTTGTTGTTGACGACCTTATCGCTACCGGCGGAACGATAGCGGCTGCAGTGAAACTTATCGAGAAGCTGGGCGGGAAAGTTATCGAATGCGCTTTCATCATCGAGCTTCCCGGGCTGAAAGGCAGGGAAAAGCTGAAAGGCTATGAAATCTTTACGATGATGGAATTTGAAGGGGAGTGAAAAATAAAATAGGTTCAATGTGCAATTTCTTAGATTCTGAGAGAAATTGGCGGGTCAGCATAAGGCTCAAAGAAATGATCGATGAAAACCACCTCAATGATGGCCTCCGTGGCCACCCTCGCTTTTCCCTTCATTGCCTGAACTTCCAACGTAGACGACAAGCGTTATGACTATCAACACCAGGATGATGACTCCCTGGTAGGTCGTGTCGGTAAGCCAGTTGGGAACAACCTGAAACCAACCCCTGTTGCTGCCAAAGACAAACAGCACAATCAGGAAAGCGCCAATGGTAATGGCTCCCTGGATCATCCCCTGCATCGTTGTCCCAGCCGAGAAGAAATTGATAATCAGGAGAGAGAGGA
>JACPBU010000153.1 GCA_016180165.1 Candidatus Woesearchaeota archaeon
TTCGCTTTTTTTTTTTTTTGTGGGATACGCTGCATAGCTTCCTGCTTTGCCTGAAGTTTTTTGAGCTGTTTGGGATGCATGATATCTTTCACCTTTGTTTTATTTGAATGCAACCATTCCATCCGGTCTTTGACCGGTGGTTGGAAGCAGTTTTCTCTTCCAGAATGGTTGCATGCTTAAAAATCCGACCCCAGCGACCGAAGGGAGCGAGCAATCCCCCCGTATGAGACGGTTGCCGAGCGAAAGCGAGCGCAACTAGGAAAACAGAAGTTTTCCGTTGGGGGTGGTCGGATTTTTTTTGTATTGTTTGTTTTCTTTGGAACACCTTTCTTCAAAATCCTTTCTAAACTCTTTCATGTTCCTTTCTTTTTCATACCAATCGATACCTGCACCTTTCAGGGCGCCGAATAATTTCATTATTATTTCCTTGCTGCCTTTTTTGATTGTCATAAGGACTGTTTATTGTGGGAGTATATAAACTTTTTTGCAAGATGAAGATAACATAGACATTACAAAATACAATATATTTATATATCGAAAGTAAAATAAGCTTTACTTTATGCGAAATAACCTAAAAAAGTACCGCAAAATCCTAAAGCTTGACCAGAAGGACTTAGCCAAAGAATTGAGCGTTTCAAGGCAGACCATCATCAACATAGAAAGCGGGAAGCATGACCCTTCTCTGGTGCTTGCGTTTAAGGTGGCGAAGATATTTAACTCAAGAATTGAAGATCTTTTTGAGCCTGAGGTAAAAAAGGATTAACAGTATCCTCTCCTCAGCTATTATTCAGCATATTTCCAGAAAAAGCCCTTATGTTGATGTTCAAATATTCTTTGCATTGCGGTTTTTGTCTTCTGGTCAGTTAAATTGGATATGCCCTTGAAAACCTTCTCAACAAATGGTTCTGCAAATCTATTAATTTTTATTGACGGAACATTTGCATTGAAGGTGTGCATAACGTGAAACTCTCTTATGATCCTCCATGCCACATCCTCCCTGAGGAGGGTGTCAATCAGTTCAGGATAAAAGAGCAATAATCCAAATCCGTCTGCGGACTCATCCTCATCTTTTGGGGCATTAACATCGGGAGGCGGAAACTCAGTAAGCGCATGCCCTATCTCATGGCAGACAACTTCGAGAAAGTATTTGGGATGCAGATTCCCCTGGCTTACAGTAATGAGCCTCTTTCCTTTATCATAATGGGCCTGTCCGGTATGCTCTCTTCCCGGCTCAATTCTTTTTAATCCATGGCGGATCCTGTCTATAGTAAAGCCGGGAAGTTGATTAAAGAATTTCTTCAAAATATCCCTCTCCCAACTCCCCCGATCATATCCAAGAGAAACTGGCGTTAGCCCTAGCATATCTCTAAATTATGTATTATCTTTATAATCCTTTTCGTTCTCCACTAGGCATAACTGGCGTATCACCATTCCTTCAATAATGGCGAAAGCATTTAAATCAGGCCACTTTCTCTGCTATTATGCTCACCTTCCTCAAAAAATTCTTCAGCACTGGCGATGAGCCGGTAAAGGTATCGATGGGCTCTTTGCCGCAGTGGCTCGAGGATGCTGCAAAGCCGCATGCTGAAAAGCTCAGCAGCACAGTCGAGCAGAAAAAGCATGAGCTTGCTGGGGAGATCCATTCAGCGAGGGAAACGTTAAGCACCCTAAGCTCAGCGACGCTTCCCAATCCCAATATCTCGGTGCGGGAAAAGCAATTTCTCGACGGAAACAGGAATGCCTATCTGCTTCACGCCAACAATTTTCTCAGCTCGCTGGATTACGAGGGGATAACCCACCATTCCCTGCCAGATTTCTCTGTCCGCTTTGATGAGAAGCTTCAGCAGTTTGCAAAATCAACATTGAGGCCT
This sequence comes from Candidatus Woesearchaeota archaeon, assembly GCA_016180165.1. Lineage (GTDB taxonomy): Archaea > Nanobdellota > Nanobdellia > Woesearchaeales > JACPBV01 > JACPBV01. The sequence goes on from JACPBU010000153.1 coordinate 1,872, forward strand.
TACAAGATTTTGCAGGAGTTCCTCGCCAACGAGAGCCGGGACGTTGCCATCAGCATACGCTCAATTGAAAGCCGCGTGAAAGGATTGCGGCAGGCTGTCGAACTCTCCCCCTTATCAAAGATTTCACGCCTGAAAACATTGGCTGGAGAGCTGAACAGCAGGCTCAGCCAGAAAAAGAATGTTGAGGAAGAGATGAAAAAGCTTGGTGATGACATCGCTTTGGCAGAAAAATCCATCTCAGCCGAGCAGCAGAATCTCAGGGACTTAAGGGATTCAGGCGAATATAAGGCATACCTCGATGCGAAAGCAGGCCGGGAAATCCAGTTAAAGAAGATAAGCGATATTTCATCATCGGTCAGCCAGCCGTTTGCCACCCTGGAGATGGCACTGAGGAAATATGAGCATATCGCCTCTGAGAATCTCGAAGTTGTGGGAAATTACCTTCAGGACTCTGCAAAGGCACTGGCGGAAGATGAAGGCCTTGCCATCATTGATGCGCTCCAGAAGGTGAGGCAGTGCATAATAAGGAGGGAAATCGAGCTGAAAGACAAGAAAAAAGAAAAGACCATGGCGGTCCTTGGCCAGCTTACTGCTGAATGGCTTGCAGAAAAAAGAAAGGAGCACCTGTCGCTTTTCCATGCACTCAGCTCTATCGACGGAAAAATCAGCGCAAACAAAGCGAAAGGGTGGGAGGAGAAGCTTGTGGAGAAAATAAAAATCTCCGGGGTGAGAAAGGAAAGGCTGGAAGAATCGCTTGCCTTGCTTAAAAAAGAGGCCGAAAAGATCCCTCTGGAAAGTCTAAAGAAAGAAGTGGAAGAGGCGATTAGTGAAACTCTCAGGGTAAACCTAACCCTCTCCTGATCTCCTGGGCTTTTTCGACTGCTTCTTTGCCAGGAGATGTCCCTGATTGAAGGAGCTCTAATGTTGCGCCACCGGCATTGGTAATCGCTGAGAAGCTATTCTCTGCTTTTCTTGCATGGATCCTTGCAAACGTGTCGCCGCCTGCGCCGATGGTCATTCCGCCTCTGGCTTGGCAGGCCCCGACAGCTGCAAAAATCACCTTATCAGGGCTGCTGGCGTCCTCTACTCTTCGATCCTCGATGGAATAGGGCCCGGATTGGATATATATCGATGCTTTGGATATGGCTTCAACAATCGCATTGATTGTCCTGGGGCCAGGGCCAACACCCCTCCATCCTCCGGGAATGTTTAAAGCCTGATTAAAAATCTTTATTTTCACCCAATCAGGAAGCATGCCGCCTTTGTCGATTGGGCCATTGGCTATGGTGTGGTCAAGCGCAGTAACAACCGTTATGCCTCGCTCTTTGGCTTTTTGTAAAACTTCATAGGCAAAGAATATCTGCTCACCTTCCTGCCCTTCCCGGACATAAGAATCCCCGACGAGGCTTTTGATATCTCCGGGCCGAACACCGAGGAGATTCAGAATCTCTCTGCTTTTTCCCTCTTGGGCTTTCTCAATAAGTTTTTTCGCAGCTTCGCTGTCCTTTGTTTGTTTAGTTATATCTTTGATGGCAAGGTCATACCTGCATATCATCTTTGAAATGTCCTCACGATTTCGGTGAATAGATTCATAACTATGGTCTGCAAGAAGAAAAGTATAAGGAACTCCCCCGCCAGTGATGAGAGTATCTCTTTTGTCCATAAAGCTCATCAACCTGCGGGCAACGGTGACTTTTGAAGTGATGCCGGGGCCGGATTCTATCTTCAGGCCGCAAAGCCCAAACACCAATCTTCCCCTCTCTGGTTGTTCCAATAACGCCCTGATAGCCCCAATAGTGTCCAGCACTTTTGCATATTGAAGTCCATAAACAACCTCCCCGCCTTTCCTGCTGATTTCCAATGGGGTAGTGGCTATTGTTGCCTCAGGCCTATGGTTTTGGGTTTCTGCCTCATTTACATATATCTCGGCAAGGGAGGCATAAAACTTCGCAAGCTCAGGATTGTTTTGGTTGGATCCTGCATCATATCGCACGTTTTCTAATACCACTACCTGCCCCTCAAGGAGTGACTGCACAATCCTTCTCACTTCTTCTTGTTGTTGGTAAACACTCTTTGGCTTTCTGTCTTTGAAGCAATCCGGAGCGATTAAAACGCCATATTTGAGAATCCCCTCTTCCTTTAGTATTTCTTCTAACCTCTTTGCTACCGGAGCCATGCTCAATGCAGGGTCAACACCCTCAGGCCTGCCGCACCATCCTGCTGCGAGGATGACCTTTGCGTCATGCTCTATAAGGTATTTGAGTGTTGGAAGGATATCCCTGATTCGGGAATCATCAGGCACCCTTGCGGGATCAAGCAAATCTTTGGTAAGGTCAGGCTTAATGTCGAGCCCTGCCCTGAGAAAAACATATTTTCCCTTGACATCGATATCTTTTACTGTCCTGCGGTATTCGGCCATAAGAAGCGGTTTATAGTTTTACTTTAAAAGCTTTATTGTGATGGAGAAAATATTTACGGAAAAGATGGAAAAGCAAGAGAAAAGAGAAAAAGAAATTATTCTCGGCTGGCGAAAACAGCAGGGCATGAAACCGAGGTGACTCCTAATTCTTGGCCAATCTTTTATCACTGGCCTCAAACCATCGGCGGCAATCTCAAAATATCAGCAGCGATATTAAACCATCAGCGGCAATGCCACAAGGGCAACAATGGACATCAGCTTGATGAGAATATTGAGCGAAGGGCCGGCTGTGTCTTTGAATGGGTCTCCGACGGTATCGCCGATGACGCTTACCTTGTGGGCATCGCTTCCTTTCCCCCCGAACTTTCCCCCTTCGATGTATTTCTTCGCATTATCCCAT
>JACPBU010000154.1 GCA_016180165.1 Candidatus Woesearchaeota archaeon
TTAATTGATGAATTGTATATTAAACCCGGATGTAGAAAAACTGGGGCAGGAAAAGCCTTGACAAACAAAATGATAGAATGGTTTAAATCCAAAAATATGAAATGGACTATAGTTTTAACTCATTCCCAGGATAAAGGGGCTAATTCTTATTGGAAACACATGGGTTATAAGGATTATAATCGGAAGTATAAGATGGGGCTTTAAGGTGATCAAAACTCAATTGAACCTTCTTTATTTTAATCGAATAAACTTAAGAAACCGGGCTGTGAGGGGCTAAAAAACGGTTACCTCATCACTTTAAGCTTTCCTGGGCGGATTTCGAAAATCTCGCCTTCTGCCAGCATCCTTTGGATCGTGGTGTCTTCCTCCAGTCCGAGCCCCTCCAAGACCTTTTGTGCATCAATACCCTCACCTTTATCGTTAGACCTGATAAACTCATACACTTTCAGGATGGTGTCTTTTGGGGCATCTGCAAATTCCGGCATCTCCCACGGGGGGAGTTCAGGTATAGCTGATGGCCCCATCTCTTTTTTCCGTAATTCTATCCAACATAGGTCTGGAATCTTCTTTATGATCTCTGCGACGATATACCTTTCATTAAGATATTCCCGAGGGCGGCCAATTACCAGGACACCATCTCCTGCCTTTATATCATCAAATCCAACATTCTCTCCAAATGTCCGGATAGCTATCCTTCCTGACGAATCATCCATAACTATGTTTTGAGCCACACCATTCTCCTGAACTTCCTTTGTGACAACAATCCCCATAATGTTCACTCTTGAAATCTTCCTGCTGCCCCGGCTGATATAATTCGGCATCCATTCCCCTTCTTCCCGGATATATTCCCCGAGGGCAATGTCCCCAATCAACATCTTAAAGGCAACCTGCCTCTTCTGATTGTTTTGTGTCTCCATAATCATCTCAGCTAAAGTTTATTGATAAACCCGGGTTTTGGCTCAAACACATCCCCCGTCCTCTTCAGTTTTTCGATAGCTTCCTCAATCTTGTCATCGGTAACTCCTTTTGACCTCCCTGCAGCCATAATGTCCTCAAGGGGGATGGTCTTCCCGAGCTTCTTTTCCAGATCATTGATGCTCTCCTTGATGATGGCTATCACATTCCTTGCAGTTGCAGAAACACCTGTTGCAATCCTATCAATATCAATCTTGCCCGTCTCCTTATCAAACCCCACATCCATCAGAGAGTATTCTAAAATCTTGATAGCATTCTTTGCGTCCTTTCTTGTCACCTCTTCCCCCAAACGAAGCCTGGCATGAGCTTCACTCAGGCGAACAAGAGCCTCCAGCTGGCGCGCCGAGATAGGAATCGATTTTATCCCTTCTTCAGTGCTTCCACTCAGGCGCATCTTGATATAATACCTTTTAATCTCTTCGATGGCGCCATCGCTTAACTTCGGAAACACTTTCTGTTTTGCATAAGCAATAAATTTTTTGAGCAGGTTGGTGTCTATCTCAGGCTCCTTTGAATCGGGTGTCTGGTGGAGGTTGAGCATGTGGGCGGCAAGCTGAGTGTCTTTCTTTTCGTCGGGAAGGTCTTTGATAGTAAATATAAGATCAAACCGGTTAATCAGCGTGGGCGGCAAATCAATCTGCTCGGCGACAATGCCATAAGGGTCAAATCTCCCAAACTTGGGGTTTGCAGCGGCGAGGACAGTGGTCCTGGCTATCAGGGTAGCCTGGATGTTGGCTTTTGAAATACTAACTGTCTGGTTTTCCATCGCTTCATGCATCGCTGAACGGTCTTCAGGGGAAATCTTGTCCATCTCATCAATACAGCATAAGCCGTTGGAGGCAAGCACCATAGCACCGGCTTCGAGGCTCCAACCACGCAGGAACTCATCTTTTACGACGGATGCGGTCAAGCCAGCAGCCGATACCCCTTTACCAGAAACATACCTTGATTTTGGAGCGATCGTGTTGGCCCGCTTCAGCAATGCGCTTTTTCCTGCACCGGGGTCTCCAACCAACAATACATGCATATCCCCTCTGCTGGCAACCCCATCCTTGCGTTTCTTAAAGACCCCTCCGACGAGCTGAAGCAATATAGCTTCCTTGATTACGTCATAACCATATATAGAAGGAGCAACTGACTCAACGAGCTTTTCCATATACTTAGGATCAGCTGCAAGCTCTTTTATCTGCCTCTCTTCTTCCTCGGAAATCTCAACCTCGAGAAAAGTTTCCTCTCCAGCCTCGATGGCATTTGCCTCAATCATCAAATCAAATGTTGTCGACTGGGCACCCGTCTTGGTGAGGATGGGAACTTCTTTGATGATGCCTGTGACGGTAATCTTCGAACCGGGGGACGTCTTGCGCTCAGAAAGCGGGGATACCAGGTCGTCTTTCAAAAATACCTTCATCCTTTTAGGCTGCTCCCCCCCCGAAAGGCGCTCTGGCGCCTCCTCAAGCACAATCCCCTGGGCATCAACAAGCTCTTTAGATAATAAATTAAACTTCCCCTTTCTTCCACAGCCGCATCTTGAGGGCTCTTTAAAACTTTGGTCTATCTGGAGGATACTGATAATGTTGCCGCAGGAAGGGCATTCAAACTTTGCTGAGGTGACCTGCGGCCTCACATCTGATTTCTGCCTAACAATGCCATCTAACTGGTAGAACTTCCCCAGATGCTTGCTCCTGATGTCACGAATCATCAGGAAATGGCTCTCTGGAAGGTTGGTAAACCTTACCTTCACTTTGGGGCTGCCCTCCAGATCAAATTGAGAAATTGCCCTTTCGGCAGCAGCGATGACTTCCTCTGGCCTCTCCAGCAATAACTGGGTGAGCTCAACATCGAAAAGGCTAATTTCCTTAAAGTCAATGACCAGAGCGTTCTCTCCTTTGCGGATGTTCTTATTGAGAATTGGCAGATACGACTTTTCTATCAACTCGTGCATACGCTCAATCTGCTCAGTACCCGACCACTTTTCGATAGCTTCAGCTTCTCCCATGGCATCCCCCAAAACCCGATGGGACCCCCCACTCCAATATTTGAGAAGAGGAATCTATCACCCTTCAATTATCCACTAGTTCTTCGTTATTGCAAATGCGATTGCTCATGCCTTTACTTTTTTCAGGTTTATTATCAGCTTATCCAATGCCTGATGCACTTCTTTTTCTGATTTCGTGCCTGTGCAAACTATCTTACCATTACTGAACAGCAGGAATGTGGCCTTTGCCTCTTCCAGCTTGTATACCAATCCTGGAAACTGCTCGGGCTCATACTCGGTATTTTCCAATTTCATCGCAAGGACATTAAGGTTCAGATCCATCCCCACACTGCCTGAGGCAACAATGTTCTGAATCCTGATTTCGGGGTCGATAGTTATCTTGATATTAATCTTTTCAAGGCTTTTGATAATCTTTTTAATGCTCTCGTTGACCTTCTCCATGCTCCTTGCACCGGTGCAAACCACTTTGCCTGAGCTGAAAATAAGGGCAGATGTCTTAGGCTCTTTTATCCTAATGACAAGGCCCGGAAACTGTTCAGGATTGTATTCAGTATTAGAAAGGGTAGCTGCCATCTTTTCCAAAGGGATGTCATGCTTCAGGGAAGTGCTTACCACAATGTTGACAACCTTAATATCCCGCTTTGCTGGTTTTTCCTTGACCATCTTCAACCTCCTCTGGCTTACCAAATCATCACTCATAACAAGAGCCCGTCTCGGATTATCCTTTCAGTAAGGCAATATTTTATCCAGCCTTTGCATCAGCGCCTCCTCTTCAATCCCTCAGCCAATATATTCCTCGGTAAAATCTTTAATCAGCGTGTCTTTTTTAAAAGCCCTTAACCAGCGCCTGACTTTTAAAAGCCTTTAATCAGGGGGTGTTTATAAAGGTTTTTAAGCAAGCCGTAATGAACTTAAAGAAGAGTATTTGTTTAGCACCTTGGAAATCTTAGACGATTCACCGCAGGCGCTGCGTCCCGTAGGGGGGAAAAAAGCGTTCCGGTTGCTTCGCAACGGAGGGATAATCCAGCGTTCCGGTTGCTTGCAAGGCTTCTAAAGATGCCTCGAGGATGTTGGTGGAGACTCCGACTGTGCCGAACTCATCTCCTTCGTTCCTGAATTCGATATAGACGCGGACAGAGCTTGATGGCCCCTTATCCTCTGCTATCACCACCTTATAATTGGTGAGCTTCATCTCCTTTGGGCCCCCAAAGGGAGAAGCCATCTCTTTCAGCGCATGAAAAAATGCATCGACTGGGCCACCCTTCACCCTGGTTGTTGCCTCATGCTCCTCATTATTGATACTAGCCCTTACATAACCTTCGCTGTATTCCCCCTCTTTCCTCCCCGAAAGGACCTTCCAGTCTGTAACTGTGATGATGTTTGCCTTGTTGCCAAAATATTTTTCTTTCAGCAAAAACTGCTCGGCAAAAATTGTTCCCATGTCATACCCTTTACGCTCCATCTCTTCAACTTCCAGAAGCATAGACCTCACGCGAGGATCATCTTTGGTTACCGCCAGCCCAAATTTCTTCAGCACTTCGAGTATATTTGCCCTCCCGCTTAAGTCGCTCAATACCACTTCCCGCTTATTGCCTACAAATGCAGGGTCAATGTGCTCGTAAGATGCTCCCTTGACGATGGCATCAACGTGAATGCCTCCCTTATGGCTAAATGCCTCTTTCCCGACGAATGGCTTTTTTGGATCCGGCTTCATGTTTGCAAGAGAGTATATCCTGTTGGAAAGCCCCGTAAGCTTCTCAAGCTTAATGAAAGGAAACTCAACGTGTTTCTTAAGCATGAGGTTGGGGATTATCTGAACAAGGTCTGCATTGCCAATGCGCTCCCCTATACCATTCATCGTCCCCTGGATCATATCAACACCCATTCCAGCAGCTGCCAACGAATTTGCCACTCCGACTCCACAGTCATTGTGGAAGTGCACCCCTATTTTTATAGGGAGGCTTGATTTCCTGAGGGCTGCCTGGACTTTGAGAATTATTTCCTTGACCTCATCAGTCAATGTCCCGCCGTTGGTGTCACAGAGCACAGCAACCGAAGCACCACCTTCTGCTGCAGCCTCAATACACTGCAATGCATAACCTTCATTGTCCTTGAATCCATCAAAAAAATGCTCCAGGTCGTAAAAGACCTCTTTTTTCTGGGAGACGAGAAAGGCAATGCTCTCTGTAATAGACTTCAGGTTCTCTTCAGGAGTTATGCCCAGCTGCTTCTGCACGTGGTCTTTCCATGTCTTCCCAAATATGCATGCAGCCCCTGCACCGCTCTTGATGATCCCCTGGAGACTGGCATCGTCGCTGGCGGCCACCCCTTTCCTTTTTGTGCTTCCGAATGCAACAATTATACTATGTTTGAGTGGAATCCCCTTTATCTTTTCAAACGCCTCCATCTCCCTCTGGCTTGCTGAAGGCCAGCCCAGCTCGATGTAATCGACTCCAAACTCATCAAGCGATTGTGCAATAGCAATCTTATCTGCAACTGAGAAATTAACACTTGCGCTTTGGCAACCGTCTCTCAACAGCGTGTCATAGATTTTTGTCTGCCCCATATCTTTTCTCCGGAGGAAGACTATTATTATAAATGTTTGCACGGCTGTAACATCTGTTACTTTCCTACTTCATTTTCTAAGTGCATTTTTTTTTGAACCCAATAAAGGCAACATACATGGAGATAGCCCATCATAGTTGATATTCATCACTCTCGAATGGTTAAAATATCGAAAGGTTTAAAAAGGCAGGGATGTTCCTGTTATCAGAAAAACCATGCTTGTAGAAAAAAACTTTTTGAGCAAAATCAGAGATTTTGGCCTTAATACCTATGAAAGCAAGGTCTGGATTGCACTGTTGTCCAGAGGAACCTCGACTGCGGGAGAATTAAGCGATATTGCAAATGTTCCCAGGTCGAGGAGTTATGATGTTCTCGAAAGCCTTGAAAAGAAGGGATTCATCCTCATGAAGCCTGGCAAGCCAATCACTTATATAGCAGTGGCGCCCCGTGAAGTCATCGAGAGAATCAAGCAAAAGATGGAAGAGGAGTCAAATGAGCGCCTCGATCTCATCGAAAGCATAAAATCAACAAGCTTGCTTGAAGAGTTGAATGGGCTGCATTCCAAAGGCATCCAGACACTGGATGCGACTGATATGACTGGGTGCATCAGGGGGAGAAAAAATATCTACAACCATCTCCAGACCATGTTCAAGAATGCTAAAAAATCTATTGTCATATCAACCACTGTTGAAGGGGCAAAGAGAAAGGCTGACCTTCTCAGCAAGTCACTGGTTAAAGCCAGGCAAAGGGGAGTCATGATAAAAATCGGATCACCACTGGATGTCCAGAGCAAGGAAGCAAAAGAGCTTGCAAGATCAGGGATATACAAAAAGACAAAGCCATTCTCAAGGTTTTGTGTTGTCGACAAGCGAGAAGTCCTTTTTTGCCTCATGGATGATGGCCAGGTCCATCCCAGCTATGAAGTTGCAGTGTGGGTGAATACCGAGTATTTTGCCAATATCCTCGAGAAATCATTCCTTAACCAAACCGGGTTTTGTTAGGGACTCTCTTTTCCTTTACTGCAAAGTATCTCTTATGAAGGAAAAGTGCATGGAGCAGTTAAACTCGACGAAGGAAAATCAATCATTCAGCAGATTGAAACTCATAGACGATGTCCGTACGAAGGACTTTTTCTCCCTCCGCCGAGCATTTTCAGTTATCTGAGTGAATAAGGAAAACAAAGCTTTATATACTTCTTCTATTCAAAACAACCATTAACCAGATTTTTTAAAAGAGGTGATTGTCAATGGTATTAGATGTTCAACAGATTACTTTAGCAGTTATTGTAGGGACCTTGGCAGCGATAGTCTATTCGTTGCGCGTCCTTGTGCTGATGGAAAGGCGGGTTGCAAGAATAGAGATGCACATCGAAAATGTAGTCGGAAAGGTCATGCGGGAAGAGCTCAAGATTGAAAGGAGCTTAGGGAAGCGGAGATAGATTCTTTTCTTTTATCACTTCTTCGAAAAGGAGGCCTTTTGCACGAGCAGTGCTATCTGTCACCAGAAATGCCTTTCCCGTTTCTTCAAGGTCTTCAACAGTAAGAAAATACCATTCGGCAGCATTGAATTTAACGGCTATCCATGGTTCAGCACCAAAAAGCTGGGAAAACTGCCTAATCTGCTCGATATCTTCCCTCAGAATATATTTTGATGGCTCCCTGCTGGTCTTGCATTCTATCGCCAAAATCCTCTGCTTGTTTGTGGCAATGATGTCCGGGCTAGGATAGCGCATGGAGCCGGAGCCCGCAACCCTCACCGCAGCCCAGTCCGGCAAAGACCAAAATTTGTGGATGAGCTCACGCTCCGCGTTGATGCCTTTTGATTTTCTGCTCATGTGCTTTCCAAATATGGGTTAAATCTGATAACCATTCCGTTTTTTAAAATCTGGTCTGGCATTCTTCGAATAATCTCTTTTATTCAATTTACCATTTAATTTTTATTAATCATTAATACGCAATTCTGTAAATCTCAACTCTGGAATCAATATTAAATCCCCAACCTATAGGGTCTGCACCCCTCATTTTCTCTTTAAAATCATGAAGTTGGGTCCTAAAATTTATATCTAACAAGTGGGGGAAATTCCTTCTTTGAACTGCCCGCTTACTAAATTTTGAATCAATCTCCCAATAAATGTATCTTACCCCTCTTGCATAAAACAGCTTTAGAAGAATGTCTAATACGATTTCTACGTATCCTTTTTTATACTTTTTATAAAAAGTTTTTTGAATATTTTCAGAACTTGCCCAAGATAAATGGAGAAACGATTCCACTGGGGTTAAATGATTCCTTCTCGCGTCTTCCCTTATATAATCCTTAATTTGACTTATATCTGAAGATGCAATGCCCTTCATAAGGTACAACTCAAAAGTAATAAGGGAGGTCAATTTAGTTCCATGAATCAACCCCCAAACATCATTCTTCTTATGTTTATTCAATAATTCTGACTTTGAAACTGCCGATACATAAAATGTTTTGGAATACAATGCATAGTATTGTTCAAACCAGTATTCAGAAATCATGCACAACTTTTTTAGATTGCAAACATGCACCTCCTTATCGATAGAATAGATAACTGACGATTTGATTTCATCGATTCTCGCATTTATTTCTCTATAAAGCCTTTCTAACAATTTTTCAATTTCTAAAACAAATTCATTTGCTAAATGTGCTTCTTTTTCTTGTTTCTCAGGAACTAATCTCTTTTGATGGAGCATCAGCTCTAATTCAAATCTAAGTTGTTGCGCAATCGCTAAAACTCGCTCATTTATCTTAGGATCACCCAATTCTTTTTCTTGCAATTCTTGAATTTCTTTTACTATTTGTAAGTCACCGCGCTCTATCTCTTCTAGGCGTTCCAACCTATGGCCCCACCACATCCAATTTGAAGGAATTTCAAAATCTTTTCCCCTTAGTTTTATGCCAAATTCCTTAATTT
>JACPBU010000155.1 GCA_016180165.1 Candidatus Woesearchaeota archaeon
ATCAGGGCCCTTCGGCATCTATGTTCTGTTTGTAATGTTTAAGCGGTTCCTTCAGAATAGGTTGTGATTCAGGTATGTTTTCTGAGAATTCCAATTGTTCTTCCTCATCTATCCATTTTTGAAGCTTGATTTTGAATTGTTCTTTGTCTATCAGGAGGTCTGTTGCAAATGAAGAAAAGAAAGCCTCTGACTCCTTTTCCAATTCGGAGAATAAGACTTGTTGCTTTTGGTAAAGGCAATAAGTCGTTATCTTCTTTTCTAAATCGGAGATATCCTTAACCTTATAGCCATTTGGATGCTTAACAAAGCTATGGAATAGTTAGTCAAGTTAGTCAGTTATAGGGGGTATCATGGTATTTAGTCTACAGGCCTGTATTCCGACACGGGAGCCATCACAGAACAGGAATAACCAGATATTTACCTCGTTTGATAAATCAAGATATTGACTTGTTGGTTTTGATGAAAGAAACAAGTCGTTTACCCCAATTAACCAATGGAGATAGAATCTTACTTTTCGGGATTTATAACAGGGGGAGACCCCCTATGTCTGACTAACTTCACTAACTACACTAACTCCTACCGAGTCGCACTCAGACTCGCAGGGTGCATCTCCCAGTCTTCGGAACAAAGGCACCTAATCCCATTCTTGACCCGTTGTTCTTTCCATCAAGTGACGAAATCTTAGAGGAGGACAAGGATAATTATCACAAATTCAACGGGTCTGTCATCAGTGCTCTTGAGGGAGGTTTCGACCCTTCCTCTCCACCGCAAGCTCCTAGATACATCCCCTTCGCCCCGCTTTATAATACATTTGCGTCTTTCTTGCACGTAGACTCCTCCGAGGCCATCGGAGGAAAACCAAGAAACTGGATTTAAGAGTTAGAGATACTGTCCAAATAGGCAAAGGATATTAGACAGTCAAATCAGCAACGGAGTATCCCTGAGAAGGGATGGTCAGTTCTTACCGTAAGGGAGCCAACCGCTAGAGGATGAAGGCGTTACTTCAATTTTTTGCTTCTCAGAATTTATCTTGGAATCCCCACACGCAGCGGTTCTAGTGCAACCTCTTCATCAGCTCTGGATGAAAACTCATCTAGAATCTTTTGCTTGCCTTCGTAATACCTGTCCTCTCTCTTCAGAGCTCCAGCATCGACAATTCGTTGGATCTGGCTCATCTCAGTTAACTCGTCATGCTTCGTCCCGTAGAACCGCCTGTAATTTCCGACGAAATCATCCCTCTCCACCCTAACTAGATACCCAGCCTCGTACGCCGTAAAGTAGTACGTATTGCTCCACCTGAGATAAGGAACCATCATGGTCCAATGCAGGACTTCTTGAAGGTATTTTGACCTCTTTCTTATGACATCGCCAAGGATTCTCTCGTAGAGCTCAGGAGGTCTGATCTTATTCGCCTGTAAATTCTTCATTCCCTTGCTAGGGACATAATAACTGTCTTCTAGCTCAATATAGCCTAGATCGGTAAGAAGAGAGAAGTACCGCTGAGCCTTCACTTCAGCTTCTGGCCCCCTCGCCAGTCCCGCTGGAGCGATGGATCCACGCTCCTCCACAGACATGAGTATCTTCCTCAAGGGACTCATCGATAGACTGACCTCTGGAACACTTACCAGCTTACTATAAAGCGAAGGTAAGAGAGCGATCTGCGAATGCTCGACCATCTGCGAATAACGATCACGAGCCCTCTTCACAAAATTTCTTCGGCTAAGGCCCTCAAATTTGGCCTTGCGTCCTGCTGGTATCCATTGCACAGATATGACGTTATCCAGAGGGATGAACCTTAAGGTCGAACCATGCTTTCCATGGTCTACTATCACATCTTGTATCTGTAGTCCTAGGCTTGCAACTGACCTACTCTGGTCTAGAGAAGACAGATAAATGTAAGGACTGACGTGTCTCCTTGCGTATGCTAGCAGTTGCTTTACCTGAGGGAGAGCAGCGTCGTGTGCTTTCATCGTATTACAGCTCCTGCTTGCCCTAGATAAGTCTCTAGGGGCTGCGATTTAGGAGTTTCTTTCTTAATCCAGAACATCCAACTGTTGTCTAGAGCGCTTTGCCAGTACTCGAGCGCTCTTGAAGTAGCCATCTCAACTACCCCCTTTCCCAAACCCTGATTCCCCCTCTGCATAGCAGAACTTACTCCTTCGAATGGGTCGTATATGATCATGTTAAGTCCCAAAGATATCTCTACGTTTCCAATAGTTTCCCGTAAATGGTCCAGAAAGGCTCTCTCATCCTTCTTGTGAGGGCCCAAATTTGAAAGAATGATATTCTAAAAGCTCCCTATAGCTCCTTCCTTGAGACGATTTTCAGTGTACCCAAGATATCCTAATTTTAACCAATTTATGCTCAGCAGAACTGTATGACACGATTGTCCCAACCACTTCACCTACAACACAAATCGGGTATCCTGCAGCTGATTCTGTTGAAAAACGGTTTAATAGTGTCAAGTATCAAAACCTTGCTGATGTCTGTCAAGATTCGAAACCTACAGACAAAAGTGATAAAGGAGAAGGATGGCACCTACGCAATAGCCTGCTCTGCACTCGGGGTATATTCCGTTGGTAAGACTCTGAAAGAAGCGAAGAAGAGTTTTGAACAGGCATTGGATTTGCATCTCTCGGTGCTTCGCGAAAGAGCAGTTAAGGAAATAGAGGCTGTAGCTGTCTAAAAGACAATAAGCAATTGAAGATCTCCCCTAAGGACGGCAGGCAAGTAATCAAGATTCTCTGTAACGATTTTGGTTTTCAAGCCGTAAGGCAAAAGGGTAGCCATGTTACCCTCACAAACGGCAAGATCTACATTACAGTCCCTGCAAAGAGAATAGGCATAGGCCTACTGGATACTATACTGAAGGATGCAGAGATAGACAGGGAAGAATTTCTGAAGGCAGATTGCTAAGGCCAGGGGTTCTATTCATAGGATGAAGTATTGGCCCTAGGGGTATGAAACCCGAGCATTCCATCGCTATGGCGGATTTCTGCCTAGATGGTGCTATTGCTGACTCTAACGAAACTTTCGTGCTCTGAAGCCCTCTACTTATCTCTACGTTTCCAGTATTTTCCCTTAAATGGCTCAAAAAAGGCTCACGCTCTCATAGTTTAAGGGTGGATAGTCTGGAGGCCTTCCCCCCGTCTGATGCGCATAGAACCTGAACCATAAAAGATCCGCAGGGGGCCTAAAAAGAATTCGAATGATCTTCCGCCTGCTCGATCAGCCATTCTAGATTACGTTTGGGCATATTCGCTCCCCTGTGTCTATCCCCCTATACTAGGGGATCGTGTGCGGGGACGAGCCGCTTTCTCCAATCCTTCCTCATTGAAGCATAGGGAAGGTAGAAGTTAGCGTAGTTAGCCAAGTTAGCCAGAATATAGGTGGTCTAAAGGTAGGTAAAAGTTAGCTGTGATTCTCCGAGATAGAATCGGTGTCAGGATTAAGGTCGGTACAGGGAATCAGAGCTTTGTTTGCATCGATAGAGATCTCCTTAGGGCTTTAAAACACGCTAACTACGCTAACGTCGCTAACTTTTACGGTGTTGGTAGTCTATTAGACTCCCTAATTTCTCCAATGATCTTTAACATCCACTTCGCAGTCTTCGCGGGCAACTTTTCGAAGAGTTCGGCAAGGGATTCTCCAGACTCTTCTACACCCTTTGACCTCATGTAATCGTGTAAGATCTTCAGAACTTTTTGATAACCATCAAGAACTTTTAGACATGGTGCGTCATCCTGAGTTAAAATTTCAAGTTTCTTTGAAAGCCATACAAATTTTCGATACAGATCATTGATTACTTCATCAATGTCAACGTTTTTTATCAGTTTCAGGCTTTTATATATTATCCCCACAGCAAATTTTATGTGGGTGTGTTTTGTTTCGAAATACCATCCAGCGGCCCAGCCAGCTAGAGGGCCTACCACTTGAGCGGCTTCGAATTTGCCTAACAATACGGAAATTACCAGACCAGCTAGCAGAATGGTTAAACCCAGGTGAACATATCATCTACACCCTTCACAAAACGTTCACTATCTCTCTCATATGCAAAAAGTGTAGATGGTGAAGGTCTACCAGGACGTTTCTTACTTCTTACTAGATCTTGCTACGTCCTTCTCATTAGTAAGAAAGGAAGAAAAGTAGGATCTGTCAGGGGGAACCGTTGCTACGAGTATGGCTAGGCACGGCATTCCAAAATTCTTCTTCCCCAGATTTCTTACTTAACATACTTTCCTACTAATGAGAAGATGCTAGTAAGATCTGGGAGGAAGTAAGAAACAATGATCTGCCTGAAGCTATGACCAAGGCCGTTTGAAGAGTGCTGAATAGTGCTGAAGATCTTCACTATCTTCACCTGATAAGCATGAGAGAGATAGTGAACGTTTTGTGAAGGGTGTAGATCAGTCCTTCACCAATTTTTTTAAAATAGAGCTCTTATTCAGTTATCGATACTTTCAAAAACCCGATCTACAGGCCTCTAACTCGGACCGAGAAAAGACGGGCCGGGTGGCGAGTTGTCTAGTGTAAAACAACCGCTTAGGCTTTTCGTCTAGCCTGGTAGGATACCACTTTGGCATGGTGGGGGTCGAGGGTTCGAATCCCTCCCGGTCCACCAAAATCAATTCAATT
>JACPBU010000089.1 GCA_016180165.1 Candidatus Woesearchaeota archaeon
ATCTTCTTTGGATCTCGCACTATATGGGGGAGAAGACTACATCCTTGTCTATACTGCTCCTGAGAAGTTTCTGAGGGGGATGAAAGGATTCCTTATCGGAGAGATAAAGGAAGGGAGAGGCGCATATCTCTTCAGGGGCGGCAAGGAAGTTCCACTTCATTCCGGCTTTGATCATTTTAAGATTGGATAAAAGAGAACCATGCGTGCTTCAGCCCTCGGCCTTCAATCCTTGGCCCCCTTTCCTCTCATTCTTCATCTCTTAGCCCTAAGTCTTGGGTCTTCATCTCTTAGCCATCAGTCCTTAGCCCTTAGTAATTTAATGGAAAGAAAAGATTTATATCAAAGCAGTGATATCAAGATTGCCATGTGGCTGCATGCTCTTAGGAAACGATTTAATTCTTCATCATTTCTATCTGCTCTTCTTCTGATCAAGCGGCAGAAAAAGCTTTTTGCATCTTCCCTTCTGCTCGATTATCTTTTTTTAGGGGCTACCCTCCTTGCAGGCAGCCTTGTCGGGAAGGCAATCCCTCAGGATGCTGAAAGCCTTGTCGCTTACTTCGGGTCACAGACCAATGCATTGGTATTTGCGCTGGCTTATCCTCTTCTCTATTATATTTTTCTCATCTTCCTTTACTCAATCGCAAAGCTTGGCGTGCTTCTGCTCATTGAAAGGATGCATGGCAAAAAGAACCTAAGGATTGAAATGCTTTGGAAATTCTTTCTCAACAATCTTGCCATATTCGGCATATTCGCTTTTGGAGCAGCAGTCATCGCCGGGTTGTTTGGCCTGCTCTTTGAGAGGGAGTTCCTCAAAAATATCGTGTTTGTGCTCAGCATCCCCTTTATCCTTTACCTCTATGCCTTGATAAACATTGCACATTCCTTTTTTGTCCGGGACCATGGGGGGCAGGGGATAGTGGTCAGGGCAATCCATGCGCTCTTTTCAAAGGTGAAAAAGTTTGGCGTGTTTCTCTTTTGGGACATCCTGCTGGGGGCTTTTTTTTATTTTCTCTATTTCCTGATGCACCTTTTTTTCACTAAGGCCGTTTTCTTCAACCAGGCAGCAGTCAATGCACTGGGAAGCTATTATTCGCAATGGCTGGCATTTTTATCGTCCCTGTTCCTTTATCTCATCATAGGGTTTAACCGGATATATTTTTACGAGAGAGTTGAGGCATATGTGGAACCATAGCCTCAGCCCGGTCTTCGCATCTCTTGGGCCGATTGAGATACGATACTATGGATTATTCTATGCCTTTGCTTTTGTCCTAGCCTATTTCATGATCCCAAGGCTCTCGAGCAATAGGGGATTTACGATGACCAAAGAGGAGACTGCGGACTTTTTGGTCTATCTTATCAGCGGAACTGTGGCCGGAGCTAGGCTGTTCTATGTGATATTCTATAACCTTCTTTATTATCTCTCCAGCCCTTTAGAGATATTTGCAGTGTGGCATGGGGGCCTGAGCTTTCATGGCGGCCTTTTGGGCGCAGTGATCGGCACTTTCCTGTTCTGCAGAAAAAGGAAGAAGAATTTTTTTATTTTTGCCGACGTCTGCATGTTCCCCCTTGCCCTGGGCCTTTTCCTTGGGCGCATCGGGAATTTCATCAATGGGGAACTTGTTGGCAGAGTTACCGATGTCTCCTGGTGCGTCAATTTTCCAGACTATGAAGGATGCAGGCACCCTTCGCAATTATATGAGAGCTTTAAGAATATCCTCATCTTCGGGATCCTGTGGCCGCTCCGGAAAAAACAATTTAAAGATGGAACTCTGTTTGGATTATTTATCATCCTTTACAGCATATTCAGGTTTGCCGTCGAATTTTTCAGGATGCCGGATGAGCAGATCGGGTTTATCTTTGGGCTTACGATGGGGCAATGGCTCAATATCGCGATGCTGGGGGCTGGGTTAGCGTTCCTTTACAGGATTTATCATAAGAAAGCTGAAAGTTCAATGGCGTGATCCATCTTTTTTCTTATCCTTCTGTGTCGTTTACTCCCACCTTTATTTTTCTCTAAATCCCCCCTTATAGTTAATATACATATGTCTATACTAGTATAAAAAAACGAAACATTTATATACTAGATGGTCTTTCTAGCTATTTTATGGTTGTGTTGTTTGACAGGTTCAATCTGCCTGAGGACATTTATGAGGTCGTCTTTGCGACCAAGCAGCAAATTATCGTAGCAAGGCTGCTTGTGGAGATGATGCGAGAGAAAAACGGGGAAATCACCAAGACAGAGATGAGTTTTTTCGCCACTCAGCTGCATGAAGGAAAATTGGTGACCGATACCATCAAAGAAGAGCCCTACCGCGGAAAAAAAGTCAAGATCAGCTATAACAAAAGGCAATTTTATGACAGGATACTGACGCCGATGAAAAGCATGGGCATCATCGATTATGACCTGTACAAAAAAACCTATTCATTAAGCGATAAGTTCACCAAGGAGATGACGAAGATAGGGATTCTCTGGCTCAAAGAGCTCAGGAGAGATCCTTACAAGGCACATGCCTGACCGATGCCTGCACATGCGGCATCTAAGATTGCAAATCATCACTTACCCAATTATAGAAGAAGGGGCTCCCGCCAATTCTTCTTGCCTACCAACCCCCCACAACGTGTATGCAAAAAAATGGGAGCCTCTTTCTTTCTTTTTTCAGAACCACATCCCTTTGTTTTTTTTGAGGTTACAGGGTAGCGAACACTTGCAGCAATGGATGAAAATGATTATTAGGGGATTGGGACATCTTTCAGAATGAGGGGCACCCTATTAGCTTATCACCCTTCGATGACTCAGATTTCCCTCACTTTCTTATCTTTCACCCTTTCCTCATGGACTGGCATCTCTGATTCAGGGTCGAGAGCCTCATCGAGGAGCTTCTTTTTCTTTTTCAGCAGATATTCAATCTCCTCTTCCATAAGCCACTGCTAAAAAGCAACATTTATAAACTTTG
The DNA here is from genome assembly GCA_016180165.1 of Candidatus Woesearchaeota archaeon. Taxonomy (GTDB): domain Archaea; phylum Nanobdellota; class Nanobdellia; order Woesearchaeales; family JACPBV01; genus JACPBV01. Next base: position 2,955 of record JACPBU010000089.1, read on the forward strand.
TTTTTGTATCAGCTTTTTGGTGCTACCTATGGCAGAAGAAGAGGTTGATGACAGCATTGAATCCGGGGAAGGAAGGGAAGAGCTTCTGGATGATGATGAGATCTCTCCTGAAGAACAAGGATTTATGGAAGGGGCGGAGGGGGACGGCCAGGGGGCAAAATGCCGTACATGCGGCAAAGTCATTGCGCGTGATGATTTCTTTGAGAGAAGTATCGACGGTGAAATCTACAGGTTCTGCAGCGAAGAGTGCTCAGAAAATTATGAGCACCGGAAGAAGAGAAAAAAGTGACCTTTAACTGTAATAGAAGGCATGCCCCCGTTAAAACTACTTTTTTTGAAAGTTTTGAGCAGCAGGGAATTTTTTAGGCTCGGGATAGGAAAGAACCCTGCGGGCTTTAGCCCGTTGATGAATTTCCGATTAATCCCGAGTGCTATTTTGGGCAGCAACCCTGCTGGCTTTAGCCCGCAGTAGTTTAGCCCTCTATTCATAACGTTATAGTGGTAATCCGAAGAATACATTTATAAATCAATTCAAACTTGCATTATTCTTATGCCAATGAAAATCGATGAATTTATCGCCTTGGGGGTTCCAGGTATAAATGCCGAGATAGCTTCCAGGGTAGCAATCATAAAGAGTACTAAAAGTGGAGACAGCAGGCTGGCAACTGCGGTTGGTGAATTAAACACCCTCCTTTATTCTCTTATTCAGTATCATGCCCCCAATGTCAATGCAGTTACCATCGTCGGCACAGTCCCTTCTTCTTCCCCAGATTGGGACCTATTCCCTCAATCCGGCGGGTACCGGGACAAATTGAAGAGTTACGCGTCAAAAATAGGGATGGTTGCCCGGCCCGATGAATCACTCCATTTCAGGTTCATGGCACACTTACCCTTCAGCAGAGAATCTTCAACGCACGGATCCGGTGATCGGACCGCGATGGCCAGCGCATTTCATAATGTATGGTTTGTAGAGCCTGATCCCGTAATGATCTCCCGGGGAGCACCTGCCAGCTTATGTTTTTTCCTTGCAAGAGGGGGATTTCGTTCCTCCCACTTTGCCTATCTTTTGGCTCCCGAGATAGAAACGGTTTCGGTAGGATTGATTAATGACGACCAATACAGCCCTTTATTAATGGAGAGCATGAGGCAGGGAATTGAAATAGCGCCTTCAGCATTACGGCATTATGTGAGGTATAAAGAGTTCCAAGTAACTCCAGCCTCTCCGGGAGGAATAGAAATGTTGACTTTCCAAGAAGAGGTTAACTATTCCCTCCGCGGCGCAATCATTTCAGGATTTGCCTTTTTACCAGATTTTGAAGGAAAAGAATGTTTGATGGAATTTCAAAAATGTTGTGTGGGCGATCCAGTCTCACTTTCAACAACCTCCCCAAGTGGGGCATTTGCAGCATATGCCCGTGAGTTTATCCACAGGTACTCTTTGGATGCTTTAACATCAGGAGTTTCTGCCGTTTCATCGTACCAGGGAACTGATGCAATAAGCAGGCTGCATCAACAAACCAAGGAAATCTTTTAACCAATAACCCTAATCTTAACTACACCTTCCATTTAATATAAGACATTATAATATTACCATGCTAAACAGCTTATTTCTTTAACTTATATTCTGCAAAACCACAATATTTATATATAAGT
>JACPBU010000090.1 GCA_016180165.1 Candidatus Woesearchaeota archaeon
CCCTGGTCAGCTTTGGGCAGGGGCTGCAGCACTACCTCGAGCAGACTGCAGAGAAGATGGGCAGTGATAAGCTCATCGTCCAGGCAAAAGGATTTGCGCCGCCGGGGGCAGGAGGTGTTTCCTTTTCAAAAGAAGATCTGGAGATTCTTGCAAAAACGCACAGCATCGACGAATCGGCAGGGCTGATGTTTGCGCAGGCAGAAGTGAAGCTCAAAGACGGGGCAAAGCCGAAATTTGTCTATGCCACAGGCTCCCCTACCGGGCCGGAGCGGAGGCTTGTCCAGCAGGTCTTCAGCCTCGAGTTGTTGTCCGGCAGAGACATCAAGAAAGGGGACAAGCTTAAGGCTGCTTTGGGATTCAGCTACAGCATCCCAGATAAAGTTTTTAGCAAAGCTATCAATGCAGGAGACAGCATCCTCATCAACGGAGAAAAAGTTGATGTTGTCGGCATCTACAAGAGCATCGGGAATCCGCAGGATGACAGCAACGCCTATCTCTCAAAAGAGGGATTTCAGGAAATATTTTCCCGGGGAGATGTTTTTGATATGGTCCTTCTGAGGACGGAAAAAGTAGCCGACGCCCGCTCAGCTGCTGATGCTGTTTCTGAGCGATTCAGAAAGCACAAAGGCCAGGAGAAAGGTGAAGAAGATTTCCATGTCCAGACTTTTGAGCAGATAGTCGAGACATTTGGGACAGTCATCAATGTCCTCAACGGAGTTTTGGTAGTCATTGCCCTGATATCAGTCCTGATTGCAGCGATCAATATCATGAACACGATGTATACTGCGGTGCTTGAAAGGACAAAAGAGATTGGCATCATCAAGGCAGTTGGCTCAAAAGAAATAGATATCATCCAGATTTTTATGGTCGAGGCAGGTTTTTTAGGCTTTGTCGGCGGCGCTTTTGGCGTCCTGATGGGCATGAGCATAGCCAGCCTCGGAGGCTCTATTGCAAAGAATGCAGGCCTTGGCTTATTGCAGCCAGTCTTTCCCTGGTGGCTCATTGCCGGCTGCCTGCTGTTTTCATCCGTTATCGGAGCAGCCTCCGGCCTTTTGCCCTCGCTTCAGGCAGCACGGCAGAATCCTGTTGAGGCATTGAGGTATGAGTAAACTGATAAAGTAAAACAATGCCGAACTACCGCAGTTTGTTTTGGTCGCAAGGTTTAAAAAACCGCAGAAATTTTCGGAGATTAATATATTTTCCTATAGAATTTTGCCTCATCACAGGCAATTTCCAATCATTTCTATTATTTAGCGATTGGCTCTTGAATCGTAGGGCCAATATATTCCACATTACGCTCCGAATCTCTTAGCATCTCCTCATATGGCTTTATTACACGGGGATGCATCCTTTGTGCGCAACGCTCAATAATTTCCCATCTCTGTTTTGCTTTTCCATCATCCTCAAGAGTAGCATGATGCCATAAATCTGCTGCGACTCGCCTCTCATCGCCTTCACGCCCATCCCATAACACAAGAATTGCAGGGCTAATGCGTAAACCTCCCTTAGGCACAGATTGGTAAGATTCCAACATTTGCCTTAACTCTTTCCCTGGAACTCCAACCGAACTAAGGGCAATTCCAGAAAAACAGGCCGGCATAAAGGGAAAATAAAGCAGATTAAGATCTCCGGGGGCAGGATTATACAAAGCTTCTTGGCTGACTGCATTCCAAGAAAAAAACCTTTCAAACATATCCACGTCTTTAAAATCTCCCCTCGTCTGCATTCCTGCAAGTGCATACAATCCCCCCCTATGAAGATGAATCCTGCCAAACTCAGAGATTGGTGCCTCTGACTGTTCGTCCCTTTTCAAAAATTCCTCATACCCAAGCCTCTTTCGCAGATAATTATGCGCCCCTGCGTTGCTCACTCTCATTGATCCAACAAGATCAATAGCCTGAAAAAGGATATCCGGCTCCTCAAGTTTTGGATTTAGTGAAACTTAAAAATCAGCAGCACCCTCCTGCAATGCCCCAAGCCTCATTCCCCTGTAGATTTACGGTAAATTTGTTCAAACAGAGAAAGATCAAAAGAACCTTGCTCATCCCGGCTATAATTGCACCATGGGTCATTTCCCCTTGCACGAAGCCCAATCCATTCTTTCCAGAATTCTGGATCTTTTTTTTGGATTTCTTCAAAATTCCAATCTCCATCTGGAGTTATACAGGACTTGATGCCATCAACGATGCTCATCTTCGAGATGAATGAATTAGCCTTTATAAATCTTTAAGGTCTTAATGCCCTCGCAAGCATAATTTAGGAAAATTGAGATTTGGCCGATAAGAAAAGGATGCCCAGAGAAGATTCCGTCCTGCCATCAGAAAAAATACCCCTCAGCCTCATTTATGCTCTACGAATCAACAACATGCATCCCTTTAATGTTCTTAAAATCATCTGTATTCCTGGTCAGGAAGTGAGAGCATCCTTTTGCGAGCAAGCTCCCGGCGATAAGAGCATCACGGTGCTCAATGGTCTTCCCAATCTGGGAAAGAGCGCCGCCAATCTTTGCTGCGGTGACTGAAGCAGCCCTGTCAATGGGAAATATATAAGAAAAGGTGTCCAGGATATCATTAAACCTTGCTAATGCTCTTGAAGGGAGCGGCACGGCCTTGTAGATACCATATAAAACCTCGTAAACAACAATTTCACTGGTGCAGATATCGGCATCGTCCTTTGCCAACGAGGGGAACCGTTCTTGTGCATGAGCATCCCGGAGGATATCAATGATTATGTTAGAGTCTACCCCGATCATGGCGCCCTTATCCTTCTGCCCATTGATGCACTTATCCCCTTTCTTGCCTCATCTATCCCCGCAGCAATTCTTTCGAATTCAGATTTGGGGATGGCAGACCATGCGCCGGCAAAATCAAGAATGTGGCTTTTTTTCTTAAAGTGGCCGACGATAACCTGCGAAAAGCTCATTTGGGGGAGCTTATGCCTTGAAAGCAGGCTATAGGCTTCATCAGTAATCGCAATGTTTTTTGTTCCCATAGGGGTATGGGTATGGGTACACAGATATAAACGTTTCTATTTTCCGTTTGGATTAAGCAACCCTGAGGAAAAAATTAGGCTCATATCGGAAAACACACGAGGCAAACAAGTTTTCCAAGTTAAGCTGACGGCAATAACCTCAGCGAGTAGCAGATGATTAAACCGGATAGGATAGTTACATCCGAGAAAACTGATTGGTTCGACAAGTAAGGTGAATTACCCCATTCATTGTCTTGATATATAGCGGCTCAACTAAAAAATTGAGCAATAAATATTGCGCTGCAAGATTTAAGAAAACGAACCATCCTGTTCTATAATTTGTGTTGTTCGCTAGATTTATAAGACAATCCCAACCTCCCTATCCGATGCCTGATGTTATTTCCCAAGGAGGAACTCTTGAACTTCTTACAGAAGAGTATATGCATGGCTTTGGCGGGATAGTTGATGGTATCAGGACTCATCTCTATCTGGCTGCTGCCGCCCTGGGAAAATTTGAATTAATGCCCTCAGGAAAAGATGGTAACTTAACCCGTCAATGGCACCGGGATGAGATGGAGAAATATCCGCCAAAGCCAAAGGAGGTATTAAATCACTTTCGGTGGGTGGCTTTTGGATATAAAATGCTTGAAAAGATAGTCGCAGAGCAGGACGGTGAGCGTTTGGAGCACAGCTATCTTTTTTTAAGGACAAAATCATTGGTAAAAAAGCTCCAGGAAGTGAGAGAAGGATTATTGGAATATCTTGATGCGCTGGATGAGCCGGAAAGATGGAAAGAGGCATTCAGCCCCTATGAGGATTATCTGAAGATGGCTTTCCATGGGCAGGATTGCCTCAGAACATTTAGGAAGCTGTATGGAATGTCTGTTGATATTAATATGGCAACTGCTAACTGGCTGAAAAAGCATCCAGAATTCAAGAGGGGAGAATATTGGCTTAAAAGAGAGGTATTGGCCCATATTGAAAGAACGACCAATGAGGTATCTATTAGGCTCCGATAAGATCCGCTCCGAAGGGAGTAAAATTCATACCTTTTTTCCGATACATTTTTATAATCCGCTGCTTATCTGGATGGTTATGATAAAACAAGGTTTCCAGGATCAGGTGTTAGTGAGGCTCGACCATGTTGAAAGGAAAGTTGACCACATCCTCAGTTTTCTTGGTGACTCAAAATTAACTGCAGAGGAAAAAAGCCTCCTCCAAGATAGCTTTGCCAATGAAGATTATGGGCGTCTCATCTCAGGAAAAAAGTTAAAGGAAAAGATAGGCATATGAATTTTGCCATTGATTATGATAAGCAGCCTGAAAAATTTCTCATAAAGCTTGACAAGCACCTTTCACAACGCATAATTGACAAGATAGAGGAATGTTTGCAGGACTATCCTGTCCCTTCAAATGCAGTTGCTATTTCCTGGGAGCATGGGGTTTTCAGGCTTCGGATAGGGGATTTTAGGGCTCTCTACAGGATCAATCATACCGAAAATAAGATCATCGTCCTTAAGGTAGATAAAAGAGAAAGAGTTTATGATTAATAACTCTTCCCCCACAGCACCCGGACAGTTGATTCCTTCCCGCACCCGGCGCATTTCCCCTTC
>JACPBU010000091.1 GCA_016180165.1 Candidatus Woesearchaeota archaeon
GGAGCGAAGCGAGACAAGGACAAGTAAAATCCTCGTTGTCAAAAACGAGCTTTCTGTCCAATCGCACCAGATGAGAGACGAAGAATGGAAGCTGTTGTATGGAAAAGCGGCAGTTTATCGTGGTGCCCATGATGGGGCTGCGAAGGAAATAATCGCAAACCTCGAAGAGTCAATTCTTGATGTTGGAGACACTGCCAATATTCCAAGGAAAATGGTCCATGGGGTAAGAAATATCGGAACAACGCCTGTCATCATAGCTGAAATTGCAAGAGGCATAGCTGTTGAGGGAGATATCATCAGGTACTATGACATCCATGGGAGGTATAAGACTGCTGAAGAAAAAAAGATGGCAAAGATCTGGGAAGAAATTCCCGGCTACCGGCCCGGGATGAGCCTTCGTGAATTGATACCTCTCGTAAGGGCTAATATGGTGAAACGGGAAGATGAGTTTGTGAAAGTTGACCTGGGGGAGATTGCAAAGCGGCAGGATTTGGAGTAAGAGTTGAGAGAGGAAAGCCGTGGAAGAAAGGTGAAAAAAGATGGGACTCCAAGCATTATTGGCTGGCGGCATTGGGAAAGAGTTTTTAGAAAGAGCAATTGTAGAGGTAGATTTTTCCAGGCCGTGGGGCGGGTTCATAACTTTCCACAGGGATAGAGAATACACTTCAAAGCTGCTTTTTCTCAATAATGAGCTTTCTGTCCAGTCCCACAAGGATAAGGACGAAAGGTTCATGGTCCTTTCTGGAGCAGTGGAATTCTATTCAGGAAATATGCAATTCTTTCCCGACAATGATTTTGATAAGCCGGCGCCAGATGTTGACCTGATAAAGACAATTGCAAATCTTCAGGGAAGGGTTTACGACCCGGGCGAAGCCTTTGCTGCCCCAAGAAATTGCGTGCATGTCACCATCAATGCCAACCCGGAATCATTTTCTGTCATCGCTGAATATGCCCGGGGAAGGGCAAGGGAGGAAGATATAACCCGGCATTATGACCGAAATGAGAGATATAGCCAGCCGCTAAAAGAAGAATTCCAGAAGCTTCGTGGATTTGAGGACGGGATGAGCGCAAAGGAGCTGATCCAATTATGCAGAAATCCGAAAAGGGGAGGATGGCTGTCATGGCTGGGGCTTTGACTTCCCAGGGGGGAGTAGATGGAAAAATAAAGCTGGGAGTGGTTGGCTACACCTCAGAATGGGCGCAGTTCCAGCTTTTTGAGGCTCTTTTCCATATTCCGGAAATCAGAGAAAAATATGAGATTGCATGGATATCAGGCGGCGAGCAAAATGCTGGGGAGGCTCGGCAGAGAATCTGGAGAGAGGTCGGAGAGAAAGCAGGGGATTTCGGGTCAACAGTTGCTACGCCTCTTGAATGGCGCGCAAAAAATGTGAGGCAGGAAACAAAAAACCTGATGACCCTCGACGAAATGCTTGAAAAAGGCAAAGTTGCCTATGTCCCGATGAATAGGAACTGGAATGAGCTTCCTGAATCCGCCTATGATTCTGTCGATGCAGTTGCCATCTTCACCAATAACCCGACACATCACTTCTACATCGCTGATGCTGTCGCCCATGGAAAGCATGTCTTATGCGAAAAGCCATTGGCGCCGGTATTTGATAATGTTGGATCTCCAACAATGCATGCGGTCAGGTCGCTTGAAGATACAGCCAAAGAGGCTGAAAGGAGGAACCTTATAGTGATGGATGCTGAGCATTATTCGCAAAAAATTGCAACTCTTACTTTTTTTGGGCATCTTCCTGAGCTGTCAGAAAAATACGGAAAGATAACTTCCGTTTTTGGGGTCATAAACGAGATTGACAATCCAGAAAAAGGGAGGACAAGAAAAGCCCTTTCACGTGAAAATCAGACTGGAGCGTTAGCGGACACCGGAATACATATTCTTGGGATTGTTGCGGCTATCGGGGGAGAATTAGGCGAAGTTGACAAAGAAGCGGACAGCCTTGCGATGAAGCAGCTGGCGCCTTATGATGTGGACACCTATGTTTCCTTTAATGGAAGGCTGAAACCAATCTGCGGTAAGGAAAGCTGGATTAGCGATGGGGCAACGATTGATTTCAGTGTTGGCAAGTTTATTGACAGGTATAGCCCGGAAGATAGCGTGAAGGGCGGTGGGGGAAAGGCTGAGGAGAAATATCTTTCATTCAGATTTACTGACGATAAGGGGGAGCATGTCTATGCCTCTCTTGACTTTAAAGCAGGTGAAGTCACTCTCCAGGGAGTTAATATCCCAAAGAGATGGCTGGAGGGAAAAGGCCATTTCCATTCTCTGGAATATGCAAATATCCTGACAGAATTTTACGGCTGCATTAGCTCAGCAAAAAGCGGCGGAGTCAGCCTTGGGCTAAACCAGCCAAGGACATCCATCCGAAATTCGATTGCCGCTCTTAAGGGAGTTCATTCGATATATCAGCTCGCAAGGGCAGGGCAGAGCAGTCAGTTACAAGATTGCAATCAGTTTCAAAATAGCAGTCAGATTCAGGTTCACAAGCAGATGCAGGAGAATGGAATTGCTGCCGGAAAAGGAGGCATAGCTGTTCCAGGTGTAGCTGCTACCGGATAAAACACGATTTGATGGATTGAGTTAGTTATAGACTAAGTAGAATATTGGTTGAATAGATTCGGGGTAGTGAGAACGGAAAAACAAGGTAGCGTGAGCTATGGGCTTTAAGGAACAAACAGGTGTTGGAAGAAACGAAGTTGAAGGAACAGGCACCCTTGACGATAGGATTACTATCATAGGAAACCACGCCTGGGATCATTACTGGGTTCCGGATCTAAGGCAGTCTCTTTCACGCGAGTATGAGGTTGGGCCCGATGGCAGGAAAAGAAAAGTTAACCAGCTCTCCGATATCATTTCTTTGGAAGCCAATTCGATAGTATTCAGAGAAAGATTCAGGATAAAAGTAAAATTCCTGAACCACGGGGATGGGCCTGACCTGTATATTGAGCCTAAAGATGAGCGCATCTTCTTTGGGCAAAAAAGGGCATCTTCCTCAACCTGGAAGGATATGGGCGGGGTGTCTATTGAAGCCCATCTTGATAATGTGCATCCCGGCGGCGGCGCATTCAACCTTGCAGAAGCATTCTCCGGATTCAACAATGCTCCAGCCAGATATGTCGGGCCATGCCATAAAGATGGAGAGCCAGATTTTGAAAAGGCGCTTGAAAAAATTGGACTCAGGAATCATGTCCTCTACCCCTACCTCAGAGAGTATCAGCCCAACCTGATAATTCAGGAGATCATAGATCAAGAAGGAAAAAAATTACAAATTAACAGGATCATCATCAAAGGATTTGATTTTGATGGGGCCTTCCAAAAAGGAGAATTTGGCTCAAGCAGGCAATATCTTGGGAAGACAGTTGTTATTGATTCACTTAAGGATGTCTATCTTGGATTGGATATTCTCAACAGTTTTGACAAGGCTAGGCAGCTCGGGATCATCGCCATGACTGTATCTACACCCTGGCAAATTAAAGCAAGGGCAGTCCAGGAGGGGCTCGTCCCCATATTCAGTGATGATGATTTTGAGCATTATTACCAATGCGCCCAGGTTTGCATACGGAAAAAAGATGGCGGCATCGATTATTCTGAACTCATGCGTGCCTTGAAGCTATTCCGTGAGGAGCAGTCTAAAGTCGAAAAGACCAGAGTCTATGTCACTCTGGGGAAAGAAGGAAGCCTTTGCCTCGATGAAAAAGATATGATCCACAGGGTAGGGGTCTATAAGCCATCATCCGAAAAAGACACCAACGGAGCAGGGGACGCTTTTGCATCCGGGATTGTTGCTCTTGAGCACATGCAGAGGCATATTTCTGGGAATAGTTTTGACCCTATTGCCATTCTCCAGCTTTCAGCTGCTGTTGCCTCATCAAAAATTTCCGATGGAGCTGTGCGGGCCGGCTCTGTCGACGAATACCTAAAGGGAGCGGAAATATTCCGGGGCCAGGTAAAATCTCTCGATTATTACGGCGATGACCCCAATGCGCTTTCTTTGAAAAATCTTCATGAAAAAATTGGAAAGACATCCCTGAAAACGCTTTTCGGGGAATATGGACGGAGCAGGAGGTAGGGAACTATGAGCCTTGAACACATTGTGAAAAAAGATGATACGCCAAAAATAATGGTCCTTGGCAACCACACGTGGGATGATATATGGGAGTTTGACAGGACAGACAAAACATCGTTTACTTTGGAAGATCCCTCAGAGGCTATTGATGATTATGTTGCAGTTGATGAGAGGGGCGGGCTGTCGTTTAAGCCAGATGTCGTGCTTGGAATCAAGCACGAGGGAAAATGGCAGTATTACGACCCCGTGGATAAGGCTCTTCTTCCTGGCGCAAAGAGCAACTCTGTCGTCTCTGACGCCAAACCGGAAAATAAGAGGGTTCTCAAGCCAAGGATATTATTCCTCTCAGCCGGAGGAGGCGGCTACCATCTTGCTGAGGCGATAAACGCTGTCTCAACGATACCTTTGCAGTATATCGGGCCATGCCATGCGAATGACCTTCTCTTCGAGCATCAGCTCAATGCAAAAGGGATCCGTGACCACATCTTTCTGGCATACCTTGGAAAAACGCTTGGGATTGGCAAAGGAACCCTTGTTGTCAATTCTATAAAGGATGTGAATCTTGGCAGGAGAGCCATAGATGAAGCAGTTGCCTTTGGTGATGTCGGGATCATTGCAATGACCCCTTCCTCGAAAAGGGAGCTCTTGGATTATGCTGTGGGAAAAAGCTTCATCCCGGTTTTCAGCGATGAAGACATTGAGAAATACACAGGAATCAGAGTAAATGAGTTTGGCTGGATCAATTATCATGCCTGCGTTGATGCGCTCCACCAAGTCAGGAGTAGGCAGCGTGAGCTTGGGGGGGAGAAGACAAGGATTTACCTCACCCTCGGTAAGGAAGGAAGCATCTGCCTCGATGAGCATGATGTCATCCACAGGATGGAATGCTATTTTGCAAAGGGGGAAAGGAACAATACCGGGGCAGGTGATGCTTTTGCTGCTGCAGTGGCCATGCAGGAGCATCTCTGCAGATATGAGCCGGGAAAAGATGATGATGCCGGCCTTGACATCGACCTTACGCTGCAGTTCGGCTCTGCCATGGCAAGGACAAAACTTGCAGAAAAAGATGTTGATCCTGCAATAGTCAACAACACGCTGGAGTGCAACCACATCAATTTCCGGGGGCCATTGGCTTTTGACAGCATCATTCCGGATGAGAATGCCGGCAGCCTTCTCTCGCCTGATGCATTGCGGAATGTGAAGAGCCATACTTCACTGAACAGGATTCTCGGCAGATACTCAAGAATAAACCCGGAGAGGAGGTAAGGCCATGCCAAAGAAAAAACTTCCCGATCTGTCGGACTACCACGATATTGAAGTTGAGAAGACAAGAAAAAAAGGCGATAAGGAGTTCACGTATTTCCTTAGGATTCCCTTTGAATATATCCAGAAGATGGAAGTTTCGATTGCCAATAAGCCGATGGTCAATCTCAGCTCAGGGCTCTACAGGCAGCTCTATTATTCCGATGGAACCCTTTGTGATGCCAATGGCGCAAGGGTTTTCATTGACGTGCTTATTACCGACAAGCATGAGATGCGGGCATTTCATTGGGCTTATGAAAAACATATGGAGAGGCTGGGGATCATTGACGAAAACGGCCTTGCCCTTGTCCCCGCATTCCTGAACGGTATGAGGGATTTGGGCCAGAATTCATGGCATGTCTTTTGGGAGCGGGATCCAGGGCTTGAATTTTTCCTTGAAGGGGCGTTTCTCGGCGGAAAGGGACATGTCTCATTACAGCAAAGGCAAAAAGACAGGTGGTTCAGGCTGTTGGAAGATGATATCTATGGCACCATGAGGGCGGCTGCCCAAAGGAATGATTTTTCAACGGGGAGATCCTATCGCTGCTTAACTATCCCAGTAAAAGGAAACCCAACAATACAAAATCTCAAGTTTGATGAAAAACAGGATGTATATTCCAGTGATTTGGAGACCAAGCTGAGCGATTCTATCCTTTGGGCAGCTTCAGGCAAAGAGCTCGTGACTCATGGCATTGCAATGGATCCGATGGATATTTTGGAGCAGTATTGCGGGGATCCGGCCCATATCATTCCTGTCAGCA
>JACPBU010000092.1 GCA_016180165.1 Candidatus Woesearchaeota archaeon
CTTGTCAAGCTGCCTGAGCTTCTCCATGACCAGGCTTCCTATGAAAGAGCTCTGGATCTCTGTTGACTCCTGCTTCCTCAGCTCAGCCTCTATCTCATCAACTGCCCTGTCAATGTTTTCGACGCTTATCGGCCGTTTCTCACAGGCCTTGAGCATGCCACGCTTCAGCTTGTCCCTGTCAAACTGCTCACGGTTGCCGTCTTTCTTGACGATGCTCAGTTCAATCTCCTCAACACGCTCGTAGGTCGTGAACCTCTTTTTGCATCTGAGGCATTCCCTCCTCCGCCTTGTCAGCGAGAGGTCAGGTGTCTCTCTCTTGTCAACGACCTTGTTCTCAAGCGAATGGCAGTAAGGGCATTTCATAAGGGCCTGGTTAATCCGGCTAATATTTATTTTCCGCATTCTTTTTTGACAATGTAAGATTTTCAACAACACGGGGCTCGACGGTCAAAATTTTGCTTTGCAAAATTTTGCCCTGCTCGGGGACTCCGTAGGAGCCGACCCTCCCCCTCGCCTCGCCGAAGTTGTTGAAAATCTTGAATGTTTTTCTTTTTGCTTAAACTTTGATTAAATTGTCATTAAATTGTGCTTATCAAAGCACATTACCACAACCTGTTGTGGTCATAGGTTATATTTAAACTTTTGTTTTCACCGGGCGATAAACACAATTGGTTGTGGTCAATGCTGCTGTTGCATCAACCTATGGGATTGATCCAAGGGATGGAGATATTTATAGGTTGTGGAAATTATTATTGGTGCAGAAAAATATCTCCCTTCAAGAGCTGAGCGGGGTTTTTTGAAATGGCATTGTCTCCTTTTTGGTGAGATAGAATAACAGTAACTTCACCTTATTGACTCTGCTTCCCCGGCTAGCTGTTTTTTTCCATCAACGTACCATTGGAGCAGACCATCGAGATTGCTTATCCCATCCGGAAGGGGTTTTGCGGTAACTCAAAGTGGCTTATTGTATGGAAATTCCTGCGGAGAGACTTTCACCTCAGGAATACTTTCCCCTAAAGATTTAATTTGTTCATCAGTCAGCCTTTCATTTAACTCAGGTTCAAATGCATTATTGATTGCCGGAGCTGAAAAAACATAATGGAGCAGAAATTTGGGATCTTCCCTGCCGAATAATTTCACAAGGCTGCCATAAAATCTGTCTCCAATCTCAAGCTCTCTTCGATGGAGTGCTCTCGCCTGCTCCGAAGGGTTGCTCCCTGGCCTTGCTCCTGTGGCGAATATTACCCGGGTGGCAACTAATACGCCGATGATAGCAGTGTTATAATCAGATGCCTCTTTAAATGCCTCCTGGCGTGCCCGATTGATTAATGCACTCGCATTATCAAATTCAGCTGGGATTACTGCATTTTTGAAGGAATTCCAAATCCCTTGAAGATAATGCATATCAGGGAAATCTCCCTTTCCTGAATAAAACCTTCTTGCACCCCGTATAAATGAACGTTGCATTTTTTGTGCTTCAATAAGCCATCGTGATTGAACACCAGTCAGGCCGGCAATATCCACCCTATGGAGCACGGGATTTAATAGTTCTTGGACAGTCTCCGCCTTAAAGTCGTAAAATAATTCCTGAGATACAGCCATCCTGCATGGGGGTAGGGGAAGGTATATAAAACTTCTTGAGATTAACATCTTAGGCAACAATAACCTTAACCACTGCCGTATGAATTAAGCTCCGGCAAGAGCGGCTCTGCCATCCTAAGGTCAAAACTCAACCGCCCTAATGAATTACGCTCGTCGTGGGGGGATGCCCCCTCGGGGACACAGAGCCTCTGCCAAATCAGTTTAGAGTTTTGAAAACCATAAGAAACAAAGTTTTGTTGGTGCCAATAATGCGCGAGCATTATTAAGCATGGTAGAGCCGCTCCGAGAGGAGCTTAATTCATCCACTGCCAAGACCTTTAAATAGTAGCCGTGACTACTAGTAGCCAAGCAGCCAAAATGGACACGTCAAGGAAAATACCCTGGGAAGAAATCCTCCTGTTGGATGAGGTAGAGGTAGAGCTGAAGAAAAAAGGTATTCGGACAACGCAAAAAGAGCTACTGCGGAAGAGCATCAGGTTTTTCATCGAGCACAAGCCTTTATGGGAGGCCGGAATTGAGAAGCAAGAAAGACAATACCAGCGAAATGGTAAAAAAATTCCTCTCAAACGCAAAGAAGTTTGATTTTGGGAAAACCTGGATGGAGGAAATCGACACCTCATTATGAATGCACTCATCGACTCCAATGTGTTTATCGCCGCATGGCATCCGAAAGGCCAGAAAAGCGATTTGAGCATATCCATTCTTGATAGATTTGATAAGCGCGAAATTCAGTGTCTGTTCACGACCAATGATGTGGTTGTAGAGGTTATTAATTTTCTTTTGCGAAAAGTTTCCTTTTCTGAAGTCTGGAAGGCATTCCAGTTTCTTACTAAGGCCGAGAGGCTCAAAGTGATCTTTGTTGACAGCTATCGTGAGATTGGGCTTGATAGGTTTTTTGAGAAGTTCCAGTCACTGTCCCTTACCGACAGCTCACTGCTAGCTATGGGGCAGGAGAAAGGCATTAATGCTCTTTACTCGTTCGATCCGGGGTTTGACAAGGTTAAAGAAATAATGAGGCTGGAACAGTAGCAAAATAACGGCAAAGGCAATACGCCGGTGGAAAAATCACAAAATGCCGGCACAACTCATCGACGGGAAGAGTTTAATAACGTAAAAGTTGAGGCCTTTATCCCTTTCCTATACTCATTTTTCGTATTTGTTTAGCACCTTCGAAATCCTAGACGATGCACCGCAGGCGCTGCGTCCCTGTAGGGGAGAAAAAAGCGTTCCGGTCGCTTCGCAACGGAGGGCGGCCCCCGCAACGCGCTCGCTGTCGATAGGTTAAGGGATTTCGACTTTAGGGTGCTAAACAAATACCATTTTTCTATTTCACATCCTGCTTTCTATTCAACGTTTAACACTACATCGTCCCATTCTGCGTAACCTGTAGTTCCCCTGATAAATGGGGAAAATAAAGAAACCCTGGCATAGGAAGTCCCCGGTGGTGAGATTGCCCCAACATTCCTTGCAGACCATTTCTTCTCAAAATCATCGTTCCATACTGCCTGCCCTAGAAGCTTCTTCTGCTTGTCGAGAAACTCAAGCTTCAGCGTTGGTTTGTATCCGGAGATAATTCTTGCTTTTGCTGAAACAACATATTTTTTCATCGGCAGCGCATCAACAATCTGTATTGCCGCAGAGCCGTATTTTACCGTTTTTGTCCCGGAAACAGTCTTTATGCTGTTTCCCGCTGCCCCTGAGCCTTTAAGGATCTCTGCTCCGTTCGAAAGCCCCCACCTCCTGAATGGCTTGGACACATCATCCATGCTGTCGATATTTACCGCTCTCTTTTCCTGGATATTTCCGTCAGTAAGCAAATTTGCGCACCTTCCCTTGCTGCAGGATCCCTTTGTCGGGCATTTTATTTTTTCACTTGCCACCGTTGAGCCGCCTGCTGCATCTTTTTTGCATGACTTCTCAACAACAGAGTCAAATGGCTCGCTGCATTCGTCTTTAAATACACTTTTAACATTGGATTTTTGGAATTTAACAATCCCCGAATAAAATTGATTAATCCCGTCGCTGTCGATGCAATAATCTGATACTGTTGGTTTTATGCAGTCATAGCACCCAGTCCGCTGCGCATCGTGCATGAGCATGGGCCAGTCTGCATTATCGGGATGGAATGGTGTATTGAGGCTCCAAACATACAGGGAACCCCTGTTTTTCGGAGTTTCTTCCCATGATTTATAATCATAATTTGAGCTTGCAATCAATTCGAGAGTTCCATCATTATCCAGATCTGCTGCAGCTGGGGGAGCTACTGCATCAACTTCAGTGACTTTTACAAATCCCGGAAGGGGCTTGCCCTTCGCATCCCATCCGTGGACTCCGCCGCAAAAATCCCATAAGCAAGTATATATGCTCCCCGAAGTCGTACCTACATCGGGAATGAAATCCCCATCGAGGTCGGAAGCAAGGGAGGAATAAAAGTTTTCCCAAGGAGTTATTTTCGGCCAGCCGGTTTGAATGACTCCTTTTGAGGAGATGACAAACGTTTCAAAATCCTCATCGCTGGCAATAATCTCCAGTTTTCCGTCATAATCAAAATCCGTTAAAGCCGGGGCTGCCCAAAATTTCTTCCCCTTTAGCACAGGCCATCCAGGCAGTGCCTTACCATCTGCGTCAAAAGCATATAGCCCGCCAAGATTTGGCTCAATATCCTTCTCAGCGGTGTACAAAAGTCCAACGACAATGTGATGCCTTCCGTCCCCGTCAATATCCCCTACTACAGGAGAAGAAAATACCAGCCCTTGAGTGTAAATAGGCCATCCATCCACAATGCTGCCGTCCATATTGAACAGGTGGATGCTGCCAGTGTTATTGTATCCAATCTTCTTTCCGTTTTGGTATATAGCTCCAGTTCCATTGGCAGGCCCGGCAGAGACAATCTCAAAGTCAGGATCATCGTCAAAATTCCCAATGGCAGGCATAGACATGCGGGAAGCAAGATATCGGTGATGAG
>JACPBU010000093.1 GCA_016180165.1 Candidatus Woesearchaeota archaeon
GAAGTCAGGATGAGCCTCAGGTGCGAGTTCAGGCAGCTTGACCAGGCAGTCGCAAAGGCATTGATAGGCGTTGAAGGCTATGGGGGAGGGCATGAGCATGCCTGCGGGGCAAATGTGAAGAAAGCCGATTTTGAGAGATTTCTTGGGAATCTGAAAAGCGAGCTTAAGGTATAGCTCTTTTAATGTTTTGATTATCGAAGTTTTTGTCGTATGAGAGAATAGCTTTGCAGGCATAGAGGACTGCCGTCGTATAGTGGATAAGGTCAAACAGGGAAAGTTCAGAGCTGCTTTGCCTTTTAATGGCTTCAAAGAGCAAATTTCGCTCAACAGGGATGATGGTTCCCCTGCCTTTGAACAGTGATTTGATGCAGTTGGAAGAGAACTGCCTGTCTTTTTTTATGGCGGCGATAGCATTTCCTGATTCAATGAGGCAGAGGGCATCGGTGATAAACTCCCCCCTTAGGGCATTGAGGCAGTATTCCTGTTCGTCGTTTATGGTAAATGCCTTGACAATGATGCTTGCGTCTATGAAGTTCATCACGTTCCTCTCGATCGGTGGATGAGGGCAACAACCTCATCGGTTGAGTATCTTTTTGATTCCCTGATGGCCTTCCCCATCTCAACTACCTGTTCCATGGAAGGTATCGCTTCATGGGAAAGCATCCTCTGGAGAACAGCGTTGTAACTCTCTCTCGCATGTTTTTTTCTTAGCTCAAGCCCCTTCCTGGTTTCTTCATGGATCTGTATAGTCGTCGTTTTCATTGCAGCCAATAACTTTTGCAGTATCTCTCTTGCCTATAACTGAATTGCCTATAACTGAATTGCCTATAACTAGACTTATAGGTAGTTATAACCTGTATATGAATCTTCCTTCCAAATCTGATGATGGCGGCCAATAGTTTTAAGAATAAAGCCTTTTTCTTGATTTACATTCATTACTTAACAGTAATTAGAGAAACGCCAGATTTATAAACCTAACAACGTTTGCAATGGTATGCGCGCTCAGAGAATAGCTAAAAAAATTATTGGCAAGGTAGCTTTTGCTCATGATGCAACATCAGAAGAAGATGAGTTTGGTACATTAGTCTCTAAAGCATTTGATCCACAAGAACTGATTCAGCGCCTTGACATTAGGGATATTTTATGGTTATACTCGCATAGTTCTGATTTTGACGCTGCTGATAAAGTCCTAAACCTGTTTTGTAGGCAGTATGGCATGAACCAAAGGTTACTTGAAAATGCGAACTTTTTTGCGGGAATGCAAGTTAGCAGGTTTGATGAACGGCATCCTGCACTTGCAATAAGCAATTATCGGCTACTCAGCTTGTCTCACTCACCGATTAATACACCACCCTTTTTTGGAGCATTAACCCATAACGGCCTTACTCGGAAATTAGCTTTGGAAGATTGGAGTGCAATATATGTCTCGCCATATCTTGACCGAGTATTCTTTGGATACATAAGCACGCCGGGAAACGGGGAGTGTTCCCATGACCTTGAAAGAGACCAGTTCTATCTGGATGCTCCAGTCGGACTGATGGTGAGCTATCGGGGCATACCGAATGCATTGAATGGGTTCTTTACATCCGACCCAGATACGTTAATGATTACTCAGCTGCAGGGTTTAATGCCCAGAAAGATTATAGGTGGAAAACTCCAGGGGAAACACCATTCAAGGGGATTCTATAAAATCGATATGATTGCTGCTTTAGTTGAGATGAACATGGGAATCGCAATGGAAGCTGGATTTTCAAGGATTGGGATACGGAGCGGTGAAAATAACCGATGGACAAAGCCCGACGAAAATGGGAAAATCCACTTAAAATTGGAGGATGCACTCAAAAGGTATGATGGGACTGCCGAGAAGCTTGGCTTCCTACGGGGCCATGACAGAAATTGGTATAAGGATCTTCCTCCGTCTCCGACGGAATGATAATGCCCGAGGTTGGTGCGAAATGAAGGTTGTTGCCGAAACGAAGTGGAGCGCAACTAGGAAAATGTAGGATATTTTCCGTTGCCATCAATTTTGCAAATCCCTTTGGAAACGATTTAAGCCGACAAGGGGTTGCCTCCGAGCGGTAGCGATGCGAGGCACAAAAAATGGGATTTTTTCGTGCCCCAACCGGGGAACCGCCTTGCGCGGTGCCAGAAATCGTAAAGATTTCTAAGCATGTCGACATTTGTTTTTGACATTAGGGATTTGCCTGATGGCAACCCGACCGAAGGGAGAGTTTCGCACCAACCTCATAATGCCCAATAGTTTTAAAAACACAGTCTTTTTCTTATTTCCTGATGCGTCGGTGGTCCAATGGCTAAGACAATGGCCTTCCACTGCGGGCTGATAATCCCTGAAAGGGGATCAGCCGCAAGATGACAGTCATTTATCCGGGTTCGAAAAGCCAAGAAAACAGCAAAGAATATTCTCATGATTGGTTCTTGCTCCGAAAGTCCCGGCCGACGCATTCATTATTTCTCCTTAGAAAGCAATAATAGCAAATCTCGTTAATTATCGAAATATTGCAAGATTTTCTAGTATAGTAAATCACCTTTTGGATTTTCGAGAATTTTGGTGATTTACTATAATATAAATCTTTTTTGCCGGCCATCAAAAACCCAATCGGCTTATTACCTCCGCAAGAAATATCTTCCATCGGAAAAATTTCTTATTTTTTTTCGAAAAATCTTTCTATCGGTTCATTAATATCCAAAGAAGTATCCTTCCATCGGTGAACGTCCCTGAATTTTGTTACCCAATCAACATCAGGATGATTTTTTCTAATATCGGCAAGAGCAATAGTAAACCCTCCAGCATATTCAATTTTTTCAAAGTAGTGGTACATCTTAACCAGAGCAGCATATACTGCTGGAACATTTGGCTGGTAAGGCTTTTCCGCACTAACTGGCATTTTTAAGATTGCTCTAAATCCCTCTTGAGGGAACCCTTTGAGATAGGGATGCTCTCCATTGTCCATCATTAATTCCCATTCATGAAGAAGCCCCGAATCAACTTGGTTGCAAATTAATGCGTCGCATAGTGCACCTACTAAAGACGGTCCCCTCCAGTCCCCCTTCAATTCTTTTCTTCTAAACATTTGAGATAATGGCTCAGCCAAATGCTCTGGCTGGCGAAGAGAAGCGGAAAATAATAGGAGGTTATACCATAATTGGCCAGGCCTAGACGTAACGAAATCTCCTTCAGGGGTTTCAAATCCCAGAGACCTATCATCTTGATCTCCATTGCATTGGCCTTTTTTTTGATCAAGCCAAAAGCGATAACGCACATCAGGACTGTAATCCAAAAAGGTAGCAATGCTTTTTGCAAAAAGCGGCCCCAATTCTTTTTCCCTTGGGTGATTCTCAATAAATCTTGCTAACCAACGATGAGGTTCATCCTCATAACCCACCTGTGGAAAGCCGTGACCAACGTAAAATCCCAGTAGCTGACGCATAGAAAGTGATGAAGCCCAATCTTCTACTACTTTTCTGCCCTGCTCTAATATGCAAGGCTCCACTGTCTCCTCGGACAATACAGGCTGATGTATTGCATTATCAACCTTATCTTCTATTCTCATGTTGTTCTCTCCTCGACAAGCTTGTTTGTGTTGAACAAATTCCCTTTCGGTATAAAAGGATTTATGAAGTGGAATATAGATGTTTGACTGAATATATCCCGGGTTGCAGCCTCTTCTGCCAAAAGTCCCGGCCGACGCAAATCACTTTCAAACTATAGCTTCAAGGCTAGAAATGATTAAATAGGCATCCCTGAATTATGCTCTTATGGACGAACCATCACCTGAAAACAAACAACCTGAGCAATCGCTCCCCATCTATGGAATTCAGGTGTTTTCCCATAATTTCCTGCCTGATGAAGTAGTGGGTTCATTTGTGCATGCTTATCATCCTACTGCCGATGCTTTTGCAGCTGCCCAGGGCGCCCCTCCGGGAAAGATGGAAAAGTTTCTTCCTTTAAGAAGAAATGGCATACTATATGCCCACGTACCTGTGAGGCAAATGGATTTCGATGATGTGCTTCCTGGCGAGTTAAGCAAATTAATAATCGTAAGAAATGGCCTTAGCATCGTCTTGACACCCATTGATGGAACTTTGCCCAAGAATGCATACGAAGGAGATGCGCTAGGGCGAGAGGGTTATTTTCCATCCAAACATTCTCATGATGTTTACGCTAGAGAAGACTTGTGGGAGAGGGTAAATGCCCATACTGATTCAGCTCATGCCGGAAAATTTTTTCCATTGTTGAAGGAAGCGGCGGGTCAACTTGGGCCTGATACTCATATGCTTTTGAGAGTTTTAGGGGGCAGAGGAACTGAAAAATTTATCATCGGTGGAGAAGTTATTTCCCATGCAGATTCTTTGGAGGAATTAGCCGACAATGCCAGTGTGTTTAAATCTCTAACTCAAGACCAGAGAATTGTAGACAGGTTTGAACCTTATTGAATGCAACCATTCCATCCGGTCTTTGACCGGTGGTCATGGAAGCAGTTTCCACTTCCAGAATGGTTGCATGCGTCAAGAACAACCATCTTTGACT
>JACPBU010000094.1 GCA_016180165.1 Candidatus Woesearchaeota archaeon
CAGCCGATATCCTGAAAATAGCTAACGACCTCCGCCTGCTTGCCTCCGGCCCCAACACCGCTATCGGTGAGACTATTCTGCCGGCAGTGGAGCCGGGCTCATCGATAATGCCGGGAAAGATAAACCCCAGCATCTGTGAATCAGCAAATATGGCATGCATTCAGGTCATCGGTTATGACCATGCAGTAAGTGTAGCATGCTCCGCAGGCCAGCTTGAATTAAACACCCACCTCCCGTTGATCGGCTCAAACATCATTAAAATCCTCGGCACCATGCAGCGCTGCTGCATCATGCTAACAGAAAGATGCATAAAAGGCATCATGGCAGATGGAGTGCAGTGCAGGAAAAACTTTGAAAGCTCAGGCGCATTGGCCACCGTCTTAAACCCAACGTTAGGCTACGACAAGGTCGCTGAACTGGTGAAAGAATCCTTGAAGACAAAGAAGACGCTGAAGGAGTTGGTGATTGAAAAAAATATTTTGAGGGAAGAGGAGTTTGATTTATTGGTAAAGAGCTCGATTGGGCCGAATCTTTAAAACACTCATCCCCCTATATTCCCATCAATAATCCCAGTGCAAATCTTCCAATATTTCAATAAGGTTTCCCAATCCATCTTTTTTTCCAGCGGAAGAGAGTTATATTCGCCAACAGTTTTATCCAGCCTTTGCCGGAATGCCGGAACCGCTCTATCAAGATGTTCTTCCCAATCGATGGGATATTTTCTTCTCAAATGGGCTTCATAGCTTTCAATCGGCACTTGAAGGATTTCAGGAGCTCTTTCTTTGGAGTAAATTCCCTTTAATATTAATTCCAATTCGTTTTTCCGGACGCCCCACACGTTCATATAATCATCCATCAATCCGCTTTCAGTCCCAAAATCGTTAGCAAGCATAGGAAAGAAGAATGAGGCAAGATTAATAAATTAGCAAGTATCTCTAGGGTGAACATGGCAAACCCAGCAACCAAAACAATTGACATTCTGGCAAACTATTTTTTTGCCACACACTTTCTTCGGGAACTGAGGAAGATAAGAAATGTTACCAGAGAATTTAAATTCGACGACCCTGTAGTTCAGGAAAACCCTAAAGATAAGGATAAAAATCAAGAAAGCAACTATGCTCACGATGATATTGGCACTCTGTGCCTGGATGAAAACCGAGATGACACTGATTTTGTCCGTGACTATACAAACCATTCAATAAGTAGGTTGCTTGGTGACCTAACAAAATATAAGCAGGAGGGGCTTCGCAATCATATAAGGGCAAACATGATGTTATTAATGGTAGGCTCATTTGCAGTCCTATTCAAAGACCCGAAATTTCTCCTCGGGGCAATTCCTGCTGAATTCGTAAGATACCTAAGCTTTAATGCTCAATCAAGAATATTGGGCTATTTCAAGGGTAGGTTTTCCAGTATCATCCAATCCTACCAAGAACATTGTTCTATTGCAAGGCTATTCACCGAGGGAGAAGAATGGAAGCATCCTTCTGACCCAGATTATTGGCCGATAGAATAAGAGATGTATCCTTCCAAAATAAATCACATTTATAAAACCCTCTTCTTTCTTCTTATCTATGCAAGTCCGCACCATCAAGCTCCTGGACAGATGCCTCGGAAACATTTTCTGCTTCACAGTTGGCAATATCCGCAGGCTCCTGCCCAAAAAAAGCGGGGCTGGCATCGGCAAGCCCATTGGCAGCAATCTCCCAGTCAGCAAGCTCCCCATTGGCAGCAATCTACCCGTCAGCAAGCTCCCCATTGGCAATATCCTCATCATCCAGCTCTGGGGCATCGGTGAATCCATCCTTGCGCTTCCGTCGATAAAAGCCCTGAATGAAAGCTTCCCAAACGCAAAGATAACCGTCCTGGCGACCGAAAGGAACAAAGACGTCTTCACAGGCCAGAAATTTATCGGCAGGATTAAAGTCCTCTCAGTCAGCCCTCTTGCAGTCCTTTCCTTCATGATAAAAAACGTAAAAAAGTATGATCTTGCGATAGATATGGAAGAATACCTCAACATCTCCGCAATTATCTCCAGCGCTGTCGCCGGATTCAGGCTGGGCTATTCCCACATGCTCCGCTCTCTGCTGTATGACAAAACGGTTGTCTACAATGACCGGCAGCATTGCTCGGAAACTTTTGCTGACTTGGCAAGATCCCTTGGAGCCAAAGTCACTGTCGGTGAAAAGCTTATCCCCTTATACAACACCCAGCACGACAGGTATACAGTTGACGAGCTCCTGAAAAAAAACGGCCTGAAGAAAAAATATTTCGTAGCCATCGCCCCCGGGGTTGCCGAGACCTCAAAAAACAGGCTCTGGCCGAAAGAAAGGTTTGCAGAACTCGCAGACAGGCTTTACGCCCAGGGAAGCCAGATTGCCTTTATCGGCGGAAAAAGCGACATTCCTCTTATCGAGGAGATAAGAAGCCGGATGAAAAATACCTCTTCAAACTTAGCAGGAAAGACCTCATTGCCCCAGTCCGCTTATCTCATTGCGCAGGCAAAACTCCTCATCGGCTGCGACTCAGGCCCGATGCACATCGCAGCAGCCATGGGAACAAAAACAATCGGCCTCTTCGGCCCCAATCTGCCGGTAAGATTCCGCCCTTTGGGAAAAGACAATGTTGCAGTTTACAAAGCAACCTGCCATTGCTCTCCAGTCATCAACATCCACAGAGGAGAATTCAAAGACTGCGAAGAGGACGGCGCCTGCATGAGCTCCATCCAGGTTGAAGATGTGGAAAATGAGGTAATGAAGCTTTGGGATAAAAGTATGTATTAAGCTCCGGCAAGAGCTGCTCTGCCATCCTAAGGTCAAAACTCCATCCAAAAAGACAGTCAGCCCGTCGCGGGGGGCCGCCCTCCGTCCGCAGACCGGAACGCTGGATTCTCCCTCCGTCCGCAGACCGGAACGCTGGATTCTCCCTCCGTCCGCAGACCGGAACGCTTTTTTCTCCCTTACGGGGACGCAGGGCCATCGTGTAACACATCGGGAGTTTTGAAGAGGGCAGAGCCGCTCCGAGGGGAGCTTAATACATACGGATAAAACAACGAGATATTGAATCAATTCTTGTTGGGGTTTTATCTCTTCTAAAGTTACGCCCAATCACCCAAGTTCTTTGCTCAAAAGCAAAAGATGCTCGCTAATGGTAACCCTTTGAGAGAAAAGCTGCTTCGGCGCTGTCCAACTTTTTAAAAAACTGTGCCCTTTCTGTTCTCCCTAACTTTTCAGCAACACAAGAAGCATTACCAAACGATCCAGCTTCTTCGTAGCCATCGAGGGCTCGTTCAAGCAGTCTTTTCGCAAAATCGCTCTTTCCTGCACGCTGGGCAACAGGGGCTATTCTTTCCCATTCCCTCATTGCGTCATAATTCTTCACAGGCCCACCGCCTTTAGTCCCAATAGTGGTTTCAAGATTATACCACTTCATCTCTTCAAGAATCGCTATTGCTTTCGCAAACAGTTCATTGGCTTTTTCCCACCATCCAATCTTATCAGCTATCTTCGCACCAGAAGTAAACATTGCTTCTCTGAGGGATCGAACCTCAACAACGGCGCCTGCTCTTTCAAAGTTCAGGACTGCTCGGTAATCCAGTCCCCCTGCATGTGCATATCCTGCAGCGTGATAATAATGTTTAGCTGCTTCTTCAGCCCGCTCATGATGGGTGCCCATGCCCTGACGTTTCTCATAATCTTCTCCCAGCTTTTCCTCATAAGCAATAGCTTCCAGGGTTAATTGATTTGCTTTTTCTGCCATTCCTGCTTTATTTGCAAACGATATGGCCCCACTACGGTCTCCTCGCTTGATAGCCAGTTCCATTGCCCTTTCTTTCATTCCAAATTCCCAAGCCAAAGAGGCAGCAGAATCTAATCCATGGTAGCCTGACTTCTCCATATCTTTAAGGACCCTTCCACAGAGGTCATTTGCCTTATCATTTAATCCTAATGCCCTGGCAGTTATCGCAGCGCTTCCATAGTTCCTTGCCTTTTCATAAAATGCAAGGGATTTCCCATCCAGCACTCTTGCTCTTTCTTCCATCCCTGCCCTACGCGCCCAGTAAGCAGCAACTCCAAATTGGTATGCTATCCCCCCATAATCATTGGGGTTATTTGGATGCAGGCCAATTTGTTCGTGTTTATCAATCTGTTTTTCAAAAAGAGGAACTGCCTTGTCGGCATTTCCTGTCCTCATGAGAATCCATCCTGCATAACCATCCCATCCTTCATTTTGAAAGTAGCCAACTGCACTATCAACTGCTCCTTGCGGAAGATCTATCTCGCCTGCTAGCGCATAAACCTTAATCATTCTGGTATGCTCACCGGCTATCCTATTTAGCGTACTTACCAATTCTTTCATAAGCGTTCTGAAGAGAGAGAATTCTGCCCAATTTATAAACCTTTTGTTTTTTACTATTGTATAATGATAAATATATAGCCCAACTTTGACAGTTTCTCAATTATTTCAATGAGA
>JACPBU010000095.1 GCA_016180165.1 Candidatus Woesearchaeota archaeon
ATTAGCTGATTGCGCCAACAATTTGCTAATGCCAAACAAGTTGTGTTCATTCAGATGGAAAGTAAACGCCTGTCGCCAAACAGGTGATTTACACCGAAACACTGAACGGAAACAACCCCTTTTTCTCCACAATTTTTATTAATTAAGCCCAAGCAGGTGGTGGTATTTAAGAATTTCTCTAAACTTTGGAGTGGTGAATTTTTAAGATTTTGTTTTATCGACGGTAAACTTTAATCGGCTCTCAGTCCTTTTTAACGAGTTTTGCCTGGACAATTTTTAGTTTTCCAGTATTTCTTCCATCCATAGAGCCAACCACCTCTTTCAACAAGATTTGCTTCCTGAAGAGCGGGCAGTCCAGGACCAGAGACTCATATTCACCGCCCTCTCCGGCGATGCTGATGCGAAATTTTTTATGAAGGCTGATCAGTTCCTCAACGGCTTTTTTGTCAATCCGCCTTCCCAGCCATCCACCGTCGAAGCCTTCTGCTGCGATCGCTGTGAGCACTGCCCTGAACCCAAGGCGTATGATCTCGCTGACAAGGCTTGCCTGGCCAGAATGCCATAACGGCGTAAAGATTTTCAGCGAGCATCCGTCGGCAATTGTTTCGATGCGGTCCCTTTGATAGGTTGAATGGATGGCTCCTGAGACGATGCCCTCAATCTTGTAAATTCTTTTTGCTTTATCAAAGGCTTTTTTCAGGTCATTAAGCTCCTCTTCTTTGTTCCCTTCTGTCCTGATAGTGATAAGCGGGATTCCCGATGCTTTCGACTGGAGGGCTGCAAGGCTGACTGCAGGGGTGTGGAACATGAATGAATCCGGATTCTTTGATTCTAAAGTAATCATGCATCTGATAGGATAATTCTGCTGCGCCATCCTCCATGCAGCATACCAGCTGTCTTTGCCTGTCGAGATGAGAGCTCCAAGAGCAGGGTTTGAAGTTTTTGTAAGATTCTTCAGATATTCTGGCACAGCCGTAAACCCGTTCTTTTTGGCGCTCAGATCAACTGCCGTCTGGAATCTTGAACCGTATTGTGCGCCCCGTTTTTTTCTCCCGACAATCGCTTCAGGGATTGCAAGCCTTTTTGCGAGCCATCTGAGGGCCAGCTTGCTGCCATGTTCCCCTATCTTGCAATCCTGGGGAATTTTTAATGCATATTCCACGAGCGATCTGTCCAGGAATGGCATGCGCATCTCAATGCCGTTAGCCATGCCCACAACATCATCCCTGTAAAGGTCCCTTTCATAAATCTTCAATAATGAGGAAAAGCATTCCTTATTGATGTCCGCAGAGTTCCTTTGCCTCTCATAGCCGCCGCAGATTTCATCAGCCCCGAGGCCGGAAAAAAGCGCCCTGCAGCCGTCTTCCTTTGCCTGCCTGCACGCTTCAAAAAAAGTCAGGGCAATCGCCGCTTTCGTCGCATTGGTGTCCTCGATGAGGGGAACTATTTTTTTTAGGTCATTTTCCGCATGCTGCAGCGAAGTTTTTATTATCTTCAGCCGAAGCTTCAGGGCTTTTGCCGCCTGTTGCGCGAATTCAATATCTTCCGGCTGTTTCAATGTCGGATGATCAAAAACTGAAAGGTAGCAGGTGAATTCAGCCCCCATCTTCTTGAGGATTGCGGCGAGAATCGTCGAATCCAGCCCTCCCGAGAAAAGAAGGCCGAATTTTTGCTGAGGAATCCTTTTTTGGATGGCGGAGGCGAGTAGAGCTTCAAACTTTTCTTCAACCTTTTCTTTTGGCGCATCAGCTTCCGGCGTAGTTGTGAAAAAAGGGCGGTTTATGAAATTTGCCCTCCCGGCCTTGCTGTCGTAGACGAGTATTTTTCTCGGGTTCAGCTCGAATACATCATCAGCTCCGATTGCCGCCAGCGCTTTTTTTTCTGAAGCAAAAGAAAAGCCGTTGCCGAGCGAATACCACGCAGGCTTGATGCCAAGGATGTCCCGTGCCAAGGTTATCCTGCCGTCTCTTGCATAGGCAAAGGCATAGGTGCCGTCAATCTCATCTAAGATTTCACTGAGAGGCATATTTTTTTCCAGCAGCTGGAACAGGAGATCAGCATCGTTCTTTGCAGCAATCCCGTATTTCTCCCCAAGCTCTTTCCAGTTGTAAATCTCACAGTTAGCAGTTAGCATGCCTTTTCCCTTCAATGGCTGGGGAATAAATCCGATCATGGCGTGGAGGCAGTGGCCAAAGGTGATGCCTTCCTTGGTTAGAATGTGCTGAGCGTCAAGGCCGCGATATTTGATCTGGGAAAGCGCTTTCTTTGCTGATTGTTCCTGTGATTTGATGAGCCCTTCTTGTTTTTTAGCCCGGTCCTTAGTACCATTAATTCCGCAAATGCCGAGGATGGAGCACATCAGAAATGGGGGATAGTGGGCATTAATAAACATTTACTATCCATGCTCTTATTTTGAGAGGATGACCCATTGCTTTTCCTTTGAGACTGAGATAGAAGAGAAGCCTGCATTTCTGGCCATCGACTGAAATTGTTGAAACCAATACGTACTCTTTTGATGGCTGAATGTGAAGAGGGCCCTTTTGCCCCACAACCTCCCTTTCTCGATATATCGAATCTCCCGAATTGCGCAGGATTCTTTTTGTATCCTCTCCATTGTAAAATAAAGGTTGTCTGCAATCTTCACTTCATCCGTCTGGCCCTGAATCCCGATGAATAGCTGCCCTTTATCGTTCAGGGCATGCCAAAGGTGGGAGAGGCCCTTCATTAGTTGAGGCTCATCTACGCCGGAGAAAATTTCGAAGATAAGTTCTCCATTCTTCATCTCCGTAAAGAGAAAGAATCCGCTCTCAATGAAGATTAGGTCAAAATGCTTCTCCGGCAGCGCAAAATTAAAAAAATTTCCCTGGAAAATCCTTCCTTTGGCATCCGGGTACTTTTCCAGAAGCTGACGTATCATCTCAGGGTCTATGTCCATTGCGTGAATATTGAATCCCCATGAGTGGAGTCTTCTGAACAGGGGGCCAGTGCCTGGGCCAATTTCAAGGATTTTTGCCGATGGCGGGATATAGCTTGATAGCTCCCTTGCTTTTTTTTCATTGTCACGGGAATTTTCAGAAAAAGCATCATAGGTCTGATAATAGATATACGTGTAAAAGATATGTTCAAGGATGCGAAAAACATAAGTGGAAAACTCTCTGTTCCAGTCAATCAATCCCTCCTCTTTGATGATCTGCTCCTGAGCTGCCCAGGATGGCGATAAGAGCATCTCAGGATTTCCTTCTTTTTTGAGAAATTGTGAAAACCGGAGGGGTTCCCATCTTAAAAGTTCACCAATCAAGACTGCAATCCTTGTTATTTCCCTTCTGCAGGCAAGGGTTTTGAAAGGATCAGAGGCATTTTTTGAGGAGATAGTTCTTGAGAGGCGGTTGATCTCTGCAATCCTCGGGAAAAGAAACTGCCTAACAGAGCTCATCCTTGTACCTTTAGTGGTGAGCTATAATAATTTATCGAGAAGGAATCCCTAATTTTTCCATCTCTTCCCAAGTCTCTGCGCATGCCCCCTGACATCCTGCACCGCTTCCTTTATCACTGCGCTCTTATAGCCTTTTGCCTTGTCGCCGTAGCCTTTGTCGCCCCAGCCTTCAACAAAGACAATCTCTTTCATGCGTTTTCTTAAAGGGACAGGGGGATGTTCTGCAGGAAAGCCAACCGTGAGGATTCCCTGGCAGGCAACATTTTCCGGGAACCCTAAAATAGATGCGAGCTTATCTTCATCCCATGCCCCAACCCAACAGGTGCCGAGGTTGAGCTCGTGTGCGACAAGCGCCATGTTCTGGATGACGGCAGCACAGTTCTGGGAAGTGTAAAGCGTTTCACCTCTCGCACCATAGAAGTGGGCAGCTGGAGAGGGCTCACCAACGATAATAATATGCACCGGAGCATCTTTCATCCAGTCCTGCTGATGGCAGGCATCAGCTATCTTTTCTCTGGTTGAGAGGTTTCTGATTATGATAAACTTCCAGTTCTGGAGATTCCCGGCTGAGGGAGCATACTGGCCGGCCTGGATGAGGTGGATGACCAAGCCCCATGCTATCTCTTTGTCCTGGTATCGCCTGATAGAGCGCCTTTCTTTGATAATATCAAGCATGGTCTTTGCATGCATGTGGTGAGAAATCGGATGGCTGTGCGCCTGATGATGCTCGTGGCTCATAAAGGTTTTTATAGGGGAGTATTATTTAATTGTTTTGTTTTCAAAAAATGGAATGCCTCAAAGTCGCTTTTCCCAAAACCCAGCCATTGACGGGGATTGACTGCATTTTTATTGCCCTTTTATCAAATGGGGGCCTGTGAACATTATGGAATACCAAAAACTTGCCAATGTTTACCGGGAACTGGAAAAGACATCAAAGAAACTGGATAAGACCAGGATTTTGTCTGAGTTCCTGAAAAAGGTATCGGCTTCTGAGATGGCTGAAGTGGTGTTGCTGCTGCAGGGCAAGGTATTTCCTGACAGCGCAAGGTGGGGATTGCGGCAAGGATTGTGCTTAAGGCAATCCATACTGCTGCTGGAATTTCCGTCGATGAAGTGGAAGAAAGATGGAAAAAGCTCGGCGACCTGGGAGATGTGGCTGAAGCTTTGATGTCGGGAAAAAAACAGGTTACACTGTTCAGCTCAACCCTTTCTGTCAAGAAGGTCGTTTCCAACCTGCAGAAATTAAGCGGGCTCGAGGGTGAGGGAACCGTTGAGCGAAAGGTCCAGCTTGTTGCCGAGCTGCTGACCTCAGCAAGCCCCTCCGAGGCAAAGTATCTCATCAGGACAATACTGGAAGAGCTGCGTGTCGGTGTTGCTGAAGGCATCATGCGCGATGCCATCGTCTGGGCTTTTTTTGGAGATGTC
>JACPBU010000100.1 GCA_016180165.1 Candidatus Woesearchaeota archaeon
CCTGATGCACGGCGAGAAAAGGACGCAGAGGGAAGTTGCCGACGTTGCAGGAGTCACCGAAGTCACCATCAGGAACCGCTACAAGGAGCTTCTTGACGAGCTGAAGCTGGAAAAAGAGATCAAGAAGACAAAGAAAAGGAAGAAATGAGGAAAGAGATTCAGAGTGATGCATAACCCTGTTCAACAGATTATTGCATCTTCTGATATCAGCTGAAAAGGATATTCTTAAAAAAAGAGGTGGTCCGGGAAAAAAATGGCCATCGCTATCATTTCTGACATCCACGGAAATCGTCCAGCATTAGATTCCGTCCTCGAGGACATTCGGAATAGGAAAATTTCCAGGGTTTATTGTCTGGGCGACATTGTAGGCTACGGCCCATCTCCGAAAGAATGTGTTGACAAAGTGAGAGATTCATGCGAAGTAATCATAAGGGGCAATCATGACGATAGAGTTGGCAACGAAACGAGCAGATTTAGCAGGTTTGCAAAGGCAACATCACTTTGGACAGCTGCTATTCTAAGGGAAGCAGAAAAACAGAAAAATGGGTTTGGCAGTTATATTCCATGGCTCAACCATCTCCCTCTGATCCACCAATCCCGGGGTTGTTACTTTGTCCATGGCTCGCCCCTTGATCCATTATGGGAATATCTCGAACCCTCTCCGTACATGGGGCTTACGGAATCTCGGGCAAAGCAAATCTTCAGTGCAGTGGAAGAAGAAAAATGCAAAGTTGCCTTCGTCGGGCATACACACCAACAGGCCATCTTCAGGGCACCAGGGAAGGTTGTGCCTTTTTTGGATTATTTTGGAGGATACATTCCAAGGGAAGAAGAAACACTTATCGTCAATGTCGGTTCCGTCGGGCAGCCAAGGGAAGATGACAAACAGGCTTCCTATGCAGTAATGCACGACGATGGAAGGATTGAGCTTATCAAGCTTAGATATGATACAGCTAAACTACTGCGGGCTAAAGCCCGCAGGGTTCTTGCTCAAAACGTGCTCGGGATTAATCGGAAATTCATCAACGGGCTAAAGCCCGCAGGGTTCTTTCTCCAAAAGATTCAACAGGGAATAGAAGATCGCCTCATGGCTCAAAACCCAATCACCAGCTCGCTCATAGATAAACTGAAGCCGCTGGACTTCGAAGATGGTGGTTAGCGAAGCATTGAAAGAGCGCATCCAAATTTTTTCTGGAAACGTTTTTTTTATAAATCTTGGAAGCCCTAATCATCTTCCTCCTTGAAAGAGCTACCCCCCTTGATCCGAGCTGCTGGGCAATAAATCCGGACAGCAGATAGCTGCAGAACTGAGTAACATTCCCCGGTTTTTCAGTGTGATGGCACCGCTCAAAATCAATCAGGACAGGCTTCCTTGCCCCGATGCCAATGATAATATGCTTGGTAGGGTGGCTCATCTCTTCCTTGGCGATGCCAAGTTTGTCCATCGTAAAACATTGTTCAAGCACCCCTTTGATGAGCCCAAGAATCTTCTTCCTATCTTTTTTCTTGCACCTCCCTATGAATTCAGGAAAAAACATCCCCTCAACAAAATGATAGGCAAAATAAGAAAACTTCCGTTTGTCCCAAAAAAGCAATTTCGGCCCGATGCCCTTTTCATTGAGAATTTTCAGGAACCTGATTTCATTCTCTATTCTCCCCAAGGCCTCGCTCTCAGGCCTTTTGCTCTTGATGGCAACCTTTCTGCCATTATAGATTCCGGTGTAAAGGTTTCCCCGCTTGCCGTGGGTGAAATAAGCTATTCTTGAAACCGATTTAATACGGGGAACGTCTAAAACTGCCATGAAGGGTTTAACAAGCGCCTGCTTTAAAGCATTGCGGAATTTTGTCCGCCAAAAGTTAGATTTTTAAGGCGCACAATAACCCGGTGCCCATGGATGATTCATTTCCGATTGAAGGTGGCACGAGGGCTGAGCTTGAGGAGATACTCTCCTCAAACCGCCATTTCGGGCATTTTGTCCATCCTGTTGCTTTAGCATCAGAAGGTGTTACTGCAGTTGTTGACGGGGACAGGAACAGGGCGATTTTCTATAAAAAGGGAGATGATGGTGCAGTAGAATATTACCCCCCCATTGGCAGGGATGCTATCCCTATGCTTCTCAATCACATAAAAGATACTAAACCTGAAGAAAATCGAGTTTCAAGATTAGAACTCGCTGGCCTCCAACTTCTTGATGGCAAAGCAGATTATGTGATTGATCGTAGTTATACGGTAATTACCAACAGGTTAGATAAATTTGACCCGCAGCTGGAAGGGCCGCAGTATAAGCGTCTACGGTCCGATGTCGGGAGGGCAGCCCGTGAAGGATTAGTCTTTTCCACAGCCACAAAAGATGATGTTGATAAGATTGGCAAGTTATACAGTTTATGGAAAATATTTATGAAAAAGAGAGGAAAAGAATTGAAAGAGGCAGATAGGATTCTCGAAAGGCCCATAGCAGCGGGCCACTATCAAATTTTCAAGGTGGAGAAGGATGGAGAGATCCTTGCTGCCGCAGGTGTTGGTTTCTTTGGAGAGTCTGCATTTATGGACTTCAGGATAAATGAATATAACACCTGCAGAGCATCAGAATTCCTTGATTACCGGATTTTCATTGAACTCAGAAAAAGAGGTGTAAAATTCCTTGAAAGAGGTGTAGAGTTCGGAACCGGCCTGACCGACTACAAGGCAAAATTCCCGCCCATTGAAACAAGAACGTGTTGTGACCTGTCTAATGTTAAGCCACTTTATATCACCAGGACTTGGCGTAGGATATATTCCACCGCTGCGGGATTGTTGTTGGTCATTGGGTTATTTTCAAATATAAAGTATCAATATGGAATTGGAATAGAAAGCAAAAAAACCACAAAAAAGTTGGAGATGGTTCTTGCAGGACGAGAAAAAGCATTGAAAGAAAAAATTCAGGAGGTATTCTTGTCCAGGCTTCAGTTAGCGCCAGAACCAAAAAAATTTGATCCGTCATGCGATGATTGGGAAAGTTGGAAGAGGCTCAGGGATACTTATTGGGCAGAATACAAAAAACGGAGAGAAGCGCTGTATAAGGAGTGGGAAGATTTGCGTAATGTGATATCTGACATCAGTGATGCAAGGAATAGCCTGGATGATTAAACTGCCCTATCGAGGGTTATTTTTCCTCTTTTCTCTGAATCACTCTGTTCTCCTTCGGTATCCTGCTCACCGCATACACTGTCAAATCCTCAAACCAGATGTGCTCCCTTGCCAGCTCCTTAAACTCCCAAAAGTTCCGCCCAAGAAAGCTATCCAGCTTTTCTTTCCCGGTAAAGGAGGAAAACAGCAGCAGGATCTTTCCGTTCGGCCTCAGCCACCGCTCTGACTCATGCAAAAACCTGCAGATGAGCTCGTAGCCTTCATTCCCGCCGTCAAGCGCAGTATCAGGAGCTTTATCGTCGGAAGGCAGATACGGCGGATTGAAGATGACAAGGTCAAATTTGATATCCCTGTAAGGCTTATAATCCCGGAAAAGGCTGAACAGGTTAGATTTTGCAAAGATAATCTTTTTGCTCTTCTGGTTCCGGATGCAGTGCACAATCGCTTCCTCGTTGATATCAACCCCAAACACCTTCACCACCTTCTTTGACTGCGCAGCCTCTTCCGCCAGGATGCCCGAGCCAGTGCCCATGTCCAGCACATAGCCCTTCGCAAACTTCTTGACAAACTTCTGCAGAAGAAAAGAATCTTCACGTGGTTCGTAGACTCCCATAATCATAAAAAGAGAACCCCTTATTTAAAATTGATGTTAAGAAATGGATTTTTTCAATTTGCGCTTACCAGATTGAAACATTTTTATCACTTTCTCCCTCCCTTCCTTTACGATGTCGTATAATTCGTGGTAATCTAAAACAAGTTGAGCCATGCTGCCGCGATTTGATTTATTGACTCTTGGCTTTAGAAAAGAAATAGCAACGCCGAGATATGCCATCTCGATGAGAGGGTGTTGCAATGAACAGAAAGAGGGTGAATAAAAAACCGCTCCTTCAGGCTCTGAAACGACAAAATCCCCGACGTTGGAATTCATCGAAAGACCTTGAGGCAGAGTTGATACCAGGGTTAGATTAGGATCCTCTCCAAGAGGTTTTTTCCCTTCATCTGGGCTAAACAAAGGTATAGTCCTGTCTTCAGTCTGATATTCTCCCCCCCTATACCTTTGCACTGATTGTAACAATGAAGCACGAATCCGAGGGTTTTCATGAAGATGTTTAAAGATTGCACCTGCGAGATCCTGAGGTCCCTCTTTGAGAGATATAGTCCCAAAATTGTGATGAGGCATATCTGGGCTTTGAGCTCCACGCTTGATATAATCGGGCGTAGTTAAAAAACGAAGATTTTCAAAACCATATCTACCGGAAAGACTATCAATTAAGACATTATACAGGTGCATTTTGTATTCAAATGTTAGCCCCTATTTAATCATTATGCAGGTATAACCTATATATTCAAAAACAACTATGATTGCCAATATATTTAATCTATCAAATGCCCTTCCTCCACCCTCGACAGCAGGGAAAACAGCAAGCCAGCCCCCCCAAGGCTGAACAGCGCAATATCCATGGATTTTTCTGCAAGCATCCCGACGACAGGGGAAAACACCGCGATCCCAAGCACCGCAAGCATAGCAATCGCCGACAGGACCGTCGCCCGTAATTTTGAAGGGATGAAGATGTTGTTATAATGGTCAAACAAACTGGGCCGTGTCATCCCCATCCCGGCAATGATGATAAGAAGGAATAATCCTAACCATGCAGACCTGACAAAGGGGAGCGCAAGGAAACAGAGCGATGGCACGATTGCGCTGATCATAAGATATGCCTTTTTCGACGGAAATAACCTCTCGATCTTCGAGATATGCTGGAGAAAAAGCGCCCTTGCGCCGACAAGCGCAGCAGAAGCGAGCCCGAGCCAGGACAAAGGCATGCCAAGATTCTGCAGGACAGGAGCATAGACCCATATGCTGAAGAACATGATGATTGTCAAAGAGACATTGTCAAATGCCAGTATCCGCAGGATGCGGTGCTGCCAGAAATATCTCACGCCCCGAAAAAGCATAGTAAAATAGGGCTCTTTTTTTTTCTTAGGCTTGGATTTTTCCTTCAGCCCGGCGACAAAAAACAGAGACAGCAGGGTGGGAATTGCGCCGATGATCATGACTGCCCTCAGCCCGATCCTTGCTGCAAGAAAGCTACCTAACGGCGCAGATGCC
>JACPBU010000101.1 GCA_016180165.1 Candidatus Woesearchaeota archaeon
TCTCAGCTTTCATCCTCCGGGATCTCTCCCTCAGGAAGCGGTCTCGTTTCTGTGATGGAGCCGCACATTGCTGCGCCTCAATCCCGTGAGCGGCCATAACGGCTGTTTTAAGGCAGCCATTGGAGGGTGGACTTTCCTCAGTTCATACTCCCCTGCGGGAGGAACCGTTAGCTAAGTGGTGGTCCTCTGATGGCAATAAACGGGGGTTTCTTTATAAAAGTAACTGGGATTTGAGGCTCGGTATCGTTCTTACTTTACCGAATAAGCATCACTATAACTAAACTCCACTTTAATAAAAGTTGGACTAAAGTTAAACTCGAGTTTGACAAAAGTTATTGTCATTAAAGGGTGCCGCTATCATACACTAGGCTTATCTTCCAACCACCATCCCTTCCCCAACCCCCCCTCAAATTGCCATTATCCAAAATCAATTCTCTTAATCAGAAAATCCAGCAGGTTATTAAACGTGAGTTGACTCTCTTTTCCTATGCAACAGCGCCACATCTTGCTTGCTCTTCACTTGAATCCTTTAAGAGAGACTTATCAACGAATATTCGAAGATGAGGGGTGGAAGGTAACTCCTGCTGGTTCCCTTGAATTAATGATGGGTGCAATGGCTGAAGTCCAGAACCCACCGTTTTCCGATTACATTATGGATGTAAATCTTGGCCATAGAGGCACAGCAAACATTGAACCTGGAAAAAAGGTTTATGGACTGGTTTCTCAAAGAGTTAAAACTGGGGAGGTTACCTTTATGGCAATTACGGGAATTGATGAAACCCCGGAAATTGCGAAAAAAGAAGGAATCCCCTGCATAGATACCCTATACCTTATGGGTTATGTTAACAAACTATTGTCAGGGTGATGATAGTTTCCTGGATACGTTCACTTTCATCTCTTCTTTCCCGGCAAATATTTTCTTTTCATGGGTGAGCTTGAACTTATACTGCTCTGCATATCTTTTGGAAAGTCCAATATTTTGTAAATTTGGAAAGATTTATATATAAGCTATCATTATAATGATAATATGTTTGACCTAATAAACCCCTATACCGCAAAAATTGCAATTGCAGCCAGAGACGGGGATTCTATCAGGAGTATTTCTAAAAAAATCAAAGAATCCTATGGATGGACCTATAAATGGGTCTTGGATTTGGAAAAAACAGGAGTTATCACCAGGAGGGGGCAGGAAATCCGCATAAATAAAAAAAACAGATTTTATAAAGCGTTGATCAGATGTACAACTTCATTAACCAATGCCTTAAACTTACGTGATGCTTATTTATTGCCAAATTTGACAGGATTGGACTACATCTTTACCTGTACAGATGCCGTATTTGCCTGGACGAAAGGCGGCTACAACATAGGGAGAAGCAAAAAATGCTATCCTATCTTTATCGAAGTATTAGAAAAAGATAAGCCTGATTGGGAAAGATATTTTTCAACATTGAAGATAGCTTATTCCTTTAAACGTGAGAAGAAAAAAGGCATCTATTTTATCATCTCGTTATGCGGGGAAATGGAAAGGGAATATTGCGGGGATATCCCTGTCTTGCCATTGGCAAAAACGGTGGAATGGGCGAAGAAATACAGCTTTAATTTCCAGCCTGCATTGGAGATGTTAGGCAGTTTATACCATCTGCCCGTTGGCGAAAAATACGCTGAGTTGCCATGATGGACTCATTCATGGGGAGGGAAAATGAAATCTTCGATATCTTGCAATCCTTTAACAGATCAGGCTTGCCGTTTGTCTTAATCGGAGGGTATGCCGTATCAGCCTACGCACATAGGTTTTCCATAGATGCTGATGTCTGCATTGACAAACACGATATAACTGCTTTTAAGGATATACTCAAAGCTAAACAATTTGTGCTGAACAAGGAAAAGGAAATAGGGGATTCTTACCGGGGAAGGTTTGCCTGTTATGTGAAAAAGGCCAAATTGCCTGTTACAGTCGATTTGTTGATAGGAAGCGTTGCAAGCAGGCAAACTAGCGGGTCAATCAGCTATGCTACGCTGTATGCAAACTCAGTTATCAAGAAGATAGCGGGAATAGAAAAAGAAATCATTGCTAGGATTCCAAAAAAAGAATTGCTCATTGCCCTGAAAGTTCATTCAGCAAGGTTGACCGATGCAAGAGATATTGTTGCCCTCTGCCATAACATAGATTTTGACTCTGTTGCAGGGTTTATGCATACCGGGAATCAAGAAAAGATTCAGGACAATCTGGACACCCTCATCTCATTTTTTAACAGTCCTCAACTTAAAGACTCGTTTAAAGGTGTTTTTTCTATAGAAAAACTTCCCAGAGATAACCTCCATAATGCTATTGCGCTGGTCAACAGCTTAAAAATGCTTTCCACCTAGCGGGGGTTATCCTCAGTTGACAGTATGCCTGAGCATAGGAATCGTTATAGCGAACGACACAAGTTTTTAGGCTCGGGATAGGAAAGAACCCTGCGGGCTTTAGCCCGTTGATGAATTTCCGACTAATCCCGAGCGCGTTTTGAGCAAGAACCCTGCGGGCTAAAGCCCGCAGTAGTTTAGGTGCTATGGCCGATTAAACACTATAACCTGCATCTCTTCTTTCCCGGCAAATACTTTCCTTTCATGGGCAAGCTTGAACTTATACTGCTCTGCATATCTTTTGAAAGGCTCAATGTTCCTTGAGATAATTGTGATGGTGCCGTCTTTTTTCAGGATGAACTCTGCCTGGTAGAACAGCTCCCTGGAGAGCTTTTCCAACAAATCTTTTTTTATTCTTGCTGACTCTTCCGGGGGATGAGTCACTATCCTGTCAAAGGACTCTTTCTTATGCTTGACATCAAGCCATTCTGTATCAGTCCGGGAAAAATTGATGCATTTGTTCACTCCTGCGATCTTGGCGTTCTTCTTCGATGCAGCAAGGCTGGGCATCCAGGGGTCGAGGCAGAAAATAGTGTTTTTCTTCGGCTCTTTGATCTTTTTATCAATTTTATCAAAGAATTTCTGGAAGTTCTCTTTCTGCAATGGCCTGAACCTCAGGAACGGAAACTTTTCTTTTTCGTAGAAGCGGATTGGCGTTTGGGCCTGGCAAAGTGCTGCCTCAATGGGGATCTCCCCTGAATGTGAGAATGGGTCGAGCAATATCTCGCCGGGCTTCCAATCTGCAATCCTCAGCATCGCATACGCCAGCGTCCCACGGAGGGAAGCGGCGTGGGGAAAAATCTTATATTCGCGCTTATGCAGGTCCTTGCCAGCAAAATCAATGCCAACAAATGCCTGGCTTCCGTTGATGAAAAGGAAAAAAGTGATACCTGGATTGTCCAGATCCACCTTCTGTTTGTATCCGTGCTCTGCTTTTGTTTTTTCGATTATAATCCCGCCAACATCCGCAGCAATCTCTTCCGAGGAAAAAGCGCTGTTGGCTGTCTTTTGGCAGAAGACTTTGAAGGTTGAATCTTTTTCAAGCCAGGCATCAATCTTAAATTCTTTAAGCTGGGCTTCAAGCTTTTTTAGGAGGTCTTCCCTACTGCTGAATGAGGATTCTGCAAGGAGCAACAGAACCCTGTCGAGCGACTGGGCTTTGTATGCTAAAAGGCAGAGGTCGAGAAGAGTTGTAATCTCAAAGATGATGCAGCTGTCACTGATTTCCGTTTTTGCGGCACTTGCTGCGCCTATAAGCTCTTCGATCTCCTTTGCTGCGATGTCTTCGATGCCTTTGGAGCAGACTGCGAATGCTTTCATAGAATTGAAGAAATGAGGGTTGAGGTTAAAAAGCTATTCTATCTCTTTGGTCACTATAGGGGTAGGGTAGTGTCTCTCAAGAGGCTCCCTCACAACCTTTTGTGCGAGGTAAAAAAAGAATAAAGAAGCAATGCCAAAGGGTATTGCAAGAGAATACCCGATATTCTTTCCTGAACTCATTGCGCCATGAATAAAATAGAAGGCGCTCGATGCTGTGGCAATCCCGGCAGCAATACTCAATCCGCCAGCCATCCACTTTCTTCTTACAAACTCTTCACGCATTTGCTCTCTCGGAACAAGCTGAAGCTTTCCGGAGTCGAGAAATCCACATGGCCAAGCTTTTTCAAACAAATACCACTCTGCCACCTCGCCAGGACTTCCGACGGATAGTTCGAGGCGATATATGGGGTCTTGCCATATTAATACTGCCCTATCATCGGTTCTGTCCACTAACGGGTGCGGTCCTGAAATCTTCTTCATTGCCCTGGGGTAGAGGTAATCCATAATAGCAAATCTCGTTAATTATCGAAATATTGCGAGATTTTCTAGTATAGTAAATCACCTTTTGGATTTTCGAGAATTTCGGTGATTTACTATAAGTAGAATTATTTGCTTCTTTTTCCCTGAATCAAAAACACGCTCCTCTCCTTCAGCACTTTCCTTCCGTAAGCCCGCTTCAACTTTTCTCCGGACTTTCTGCCGTCAAAGAGCATCGTTGCGCC
This sequence comes from Candidatus Woesearchaeota archaeon, assembly GCA_016180165.1. GTDB lineage: Archaea > Nanobdellota > Nanobdellia > Woesearchaeales > JACPBV01 > JACPBV01. The sequence continues at coordinate 4,449 of JACPBU010000101.1, forward strand.
CATGCGCAGGTAAAACTCCTGCACATAAGGCATCCTCGAATGGAAGATGATGCCGGAAAACTTTGCAAGATACTTTTTTCTGACTTTTACAAGGAATTCTTCCCCCAATCCTTTGCCCCTCAATCCAGGGGCGATGACAAAGTCTTCTCCACGAATGAGTTTTGCATATCTCAAAGATGGAAACATTCTTAAAAATCTTCTTAGGCAATAAGGGTGGTTCGTAAGATGACAGCCTCCGATGGTTTTGCCGTTTTTAACAATCACTAAAGCCGCAGTAAAGAATCTTTTGTCCTTGGCATACCTGATTAGTTGCGCCTTAAATTCATCATTGTACCTTACTGGCCATTCCTCATTGATGATTCTCCAGAGGGAATTATCCCTTCTGCTTCCGATGGGAACTTCAATGATATTCATAGGAGTTAATCAGAAGAATTAGGTTCTTTAATGTTTTCATTTTGGTCATGCTCTTCAATGTTTTCATCTTGATTTCCCGGATGTTTAATCTCTTTTTCAGTTTCAATGCCATCTTTCCTGCCAGCAGCCTTTTTCTCATCTACAATCTTTTCCCCATCTGGAATCTTTTCCTCTTCCACAATATCCTGTTCCCCGACAGGCTTCTCTTCCCCAGCGATCTTTCCTTCACCAATAATCCTTCCTTCGCCAGCACCTTTCCCTTCACCAATAATCCTTCCTTCGCCAGCACCTTTCCCTTCACCAATAATCCTTCCTTCGCCAGCACCTTTCCCTTCACCAATAATCCTTCCTTCGCCGGCAATCTTTGCGGCAGCTACCACCTTATCGCCTTCTTCAAGGCGCATCATCCTCATCCCCTGGGTGTTCCTCCCGATAATGGAAATTCCGGATGCGGGGGTCCTGATGGTTATGCCGTTTTTGGAAATAAACATCAGCTCATCGCTGTCTTCAACTGCCCTTATCGCAACTACTTTTCCATTCCTCTCTGAGCAG
>JACPBU010000102.1 GCA_016180165.1 Candidatus Woesearchaeota archaeon
CGATGATGAGAAACGCGCCCAGTATGACCAGTATGGGGATGCTGACACATTCAAGAAGGCTTCCGGCTTTTCTGGATTCGACCCGGGAGCGTTCGGCGGTTTTGATTTTTCTGATTTTGCGTCTTTTGATTTCGGCGATATCTTTGACCGGTTTTTCGGCGGCGGGGGAAGCGGAGGCGGCGGAGGGGCCGGATTTGGCAGGAGGGGAAGAAGGGCTTCCCGCGGCAATGACCTTCGGTATGATATGGAGATTATCCTCGAAGAAGCAGCTTTTGGTGTTGAAAAAGAGATAACAATCCCGAGAAATGAGCAGTGCCCGGACTGCAAAGGAAGCGGCGCTGCCAACGAAGACAGCATTTCAACGTGCCCTGACTGCAATGGCTCAGGCTATGTGCGCAGGACTCAAAGGACGCACTTTGGCATATTCTCAACTTCCGGGCCGTGCGGCAAGTGCCGTGGAGAGGGGAAATACATCAAGGAAGAATGCAGAGAATGCGACGGCACCGGAGTGGTGCACACAAGAAAAAAAATCACGCTGAAGATTCCTCCCGGAGCAGAAGAGGGAACAAATCTCCGCATCGCAGGCGCAGGCGAAGCTGGCGAGCGGGGAGGCGCCCAGGGCGACCTCTACATCGTGCTGCACATGAAACAGCATCCTGTCTTTGAAAGGGAAGGTGATGATATCCACGCAAAAGTCAAGCTTCCTTTTACCGTTGCAGCGCTGGGCGGGGAGATTGATGTCCCGACGCTGGAAGGCAAGGCAAGGCTGAAGATTCCCCCGGGAACGCAGTCAAACACCGTCCTCAGGATGCGGGAAAAAGGAATACCCTATCTGCACAACCATGGAAGAGGGGATGAAATGGTCGAAGTGGTGATTGAGGTTCCTGAGCACCTGACCAAAAAGCAGAAAAAACTGCTTGAGGATTTTGCCAAAGAGGGCAGCAAAGGCATTTTGGGGAAAGTGTTTGGTTAGTTTGGGGAAGGTGTTTGGTTAGATTTCTTTACTGCTTGTATTGAGATTTTTTCCTGCGGGTTCTGGAATGTAGGCGGGGAATCTGGGGGTATAAACGAATCATTAGAGAAAAAAACAAACCTTAGGCTTCACTCCCCCTTTCTCATTTCAGGTTTCTCCCCCATTTCATATTTCTTCTTCATGTCAAATAAACTGCCAACAGCAAGATGCACTCCAGCCCCGAACATCTCCTGGGCAAGCTCTTTCTTTGACATCTCTTTAAGCATCTCTTTCCTTTCATGCCATATCTTTGGAAAAACATCTTCAACCATTGAGCGAATGACGGCAGCAGGCAGATATTCATTCAGTTTGTCCCTCGGAAAGTCAACGTGGATACCATCTGATTCTTCATTTGACCATTCTTCTTGCAGCTTCCGGAAGCATTCGAAGCAGGAATGCTTTTTGACATTAAGCATATTTTCAGGGCACTCAATCCCTTGCCCGCAGAAGCTGCAGCTTATCCTCTCAATCTTGATTTCGTTCTCCATCTAGAAGCTCGCCTCCCCATCCCCGCGCATATCCAAAAACTCAAGATTCCATGCTAAAGCAAACCTGACTAAAGGGACATCTCCATAGGGGTCATCTTCGCTTGTCCCGAACGACCTTATGCTCTGCCGGTATTCTTCTTTTGTCCTTGCTATTGCAGCAGTTACTGTTTCCCCGAAAACAAGCGAATTGATCAGGGTAGCGCATGCTTTCTTAAATGGCAGCGCATTTCGGTCTTTATTGGGCGAAGCGGTTCTTGAAGGGTCGATGACAATCATAAATTTAGCGCTGTATCCGATATAATAGCAAATCTCGTTAATTATCGAAATATTGCGAGATTTTCTAGTATAGTAAATCACCTTTTGGATTTTCGAGAATTTCGGTGATTTACTATAACCTAATTCCTCAAGGGAATCGCATGAGAGCGCGTAGATTATCTTTCCTTCTGATAAGTGGATATTTATTTCATCGAGGATGATTTCGTCCTTATGCCCGGCAACATTCCTTTTGTTTCCGTGACCATTAAGAAAAACCAGTTTTGGAGAATCCTCGGCCAGGGCTTTTTCAAGGTTCTCCCTTGTTGCCGATTCCTCAGGCAATTCTGTGAGGTGGATTCCTTCCATCTCTTTTACAGTTTTAACGATTTCTTGTGAGAATGCAAATAAGTAAGAGGTGATAGTATCATGTTTCGGCCTGGAAACCAGAAATACTTTGGCCATCGTGAGCTATGCACCGCCTGCAAGTATCTTGAGCATATTTATCTGAACATCAACCACCTTCTTGCCAAATTCGTCTTGCCGCTCAATGTGGTTGATGATGTCCTTCACCGAAATACCCTCTCCGCTTCCAAGCATTATCTTTGATTCCGGGTTTAAGGTGCTAAACCGGGCTAAGACTAGCTTTCTCCTCTCCTCTTCCAGATTAAATTGTCCCTGTTTCATACAATCCCCAATGCCTCAATTTTTTGCAGTATCTTCCTCCCTAACGCCGTGTTGCTTGAGACCTCAGGAAATGCAGCATCCCATGAAAAGGTTTTACCGTCGACAATCGCTATGACCTGGCTTCTTTCGGGGACAGGAAGGTTGGCATATGCTTTTAAAAATTTTTCTTTGCTCATGGAACATTGAAGGGGCTCGTAAGGTATATATTTGTTTCGATTTAGATATGGCCAAATGCCAGCCGAAAGCTCTCTGCCTTGCCCAATAACCTCAGAAATCATCGGGCACTATCAGATTCGCTGGTGCATAGAAACCTACCACTGGGACATAAAGCAAAAGTGCGAAAGTATAGTTAGTGAATCAGATAGAAGTACGGACAGGGAACCGTCGCCCTGGAGCAAAATAAACTGAGCGATAAGGAAAACGCTTTTAAACAAAGATACAAAAGATCAGGTATGGCCGGAACCGTAAGCGTCTTTTCAGTATATCACCAGAAGTTCATCTCTCTGCTCAGCCGATTGCAGCATGCAGAACAGGCTTTCTCCATGCACCACGCCAAGTTATCGCTTGATTATGACCGGCTGTCCAAGGTCCTTCTTGGGTCAGAGCTTGGCAATTCTCCCAAAGAAGTCTTAACTGCCATTAAACCTATACCATGGGCAGGGACATTCCAGATGTTCCGAAAAAGCTTCGCACACTTTTGCAGGCTGGGTATCTTCTCACGTGGGCGGATAAAACATGAGACAGATTTTGCCTGGGAATGGCTGCAGGTTTCCAGATCGAACCCTGATATCCCTGGCCGCGATGAGTGGAATACCAGCGCCGGAAATCTTTATCATTCCCTCATCCAACTGAAAAATTTGAGGTATAACCTCAGTGAGATTATAAGAAAAGCTGAAAAAGATTTTGATAATTCTCCCAAAAAAGTGGCTTCCCCGGCCAAACTCATCAAGCTCAAAAATCTTCTTTCTTTTGCGCATGACCAACTCAAGGGCGCCGGCGGGCTATGTTCGCTTTCTGACAAAGGCATTGCAGCCTTCCAGGCATTTGATTTTCCTGCATTCCGGTTGAATGGGCAGGAAGAGCAGGCAGCATTGCAAAAAATGGTTCATGAGGTTAGAGCTGTCTCGCCAGAACTGTTCCCCGCGCAGTCGCTTCCTGCCCGCTTAACATTGTCGTTTTTCATCCAGCGGCTTTCAATTCTCCTCGAATGGCGGTTCATCCATCCGGAATATATCGAGAGGAGAAAATTCCTTGCAAGGGCGGGGAAAACTGCCGCCGCTATCGGGCTTGCCAGCCTTTTTTCGCCTTTTTTAAGCGAAGCCGGCGGGCAGGATTTCAAGATAAAAACCCCCCAAACCAGGATTTATAGAGATTTTATTTCTGGCTGGAACTATAATTTTCTTAAGAGAGTAAAAAAAGGATGGGAGCTTATTTTTTATGATGCAGTGCATTATAAAGTTGCGCTTGGGGGTATGCCAACGCTTAACATGGAAGGCGGGAAAGATGCCCTGTATGAAGCTATAAAAAAGTCCTTACCTAGTATTAGCCGCCAGGTAGAGACAGATGCCGGTAAAAAAATAGCCGGCATTTTAAAAGACTCGCCTTCCTACCTTGAGCTTAAGGGGTTATACCAAAAATATATTCCAGAGGATACCTCATTCTTTGAGCAAAGGGCAGCAGAGACGCTAACCCGGATGTGTTTGGAAGTATTTGGTTCCTACCTTGGCGCATATTCTCTGGATAAAGCCCCAGTAGAAGATAAAATCGAATTCTTGCAATGCCTGCATAGAGGCATCATCATGAGTGGCCACCCAACAATATCCCCTATGTCAGGAATTTACGACACGGGTTCTTTGCTCTGGGCGCTTAAGGAAAAAAAATGGGATTGCGATACCATAACAATGTTATTTGTCATCTTTGGTGAAGTGATGGATTTTCCATTCTCTTTCGTCCCGGTTCCGAGGCATGTATTCCTTTCGTGGGGCGCATCAATTGAAAAATACCCGTTTTTCTTTGAAAGCAGGGAGGGTTTTGGATATGTTGATGATAAGCAAATGCCGTTAAAGATTTCAAGAGGGGAATGTTACAGTTTTTCTGGAGATATTGCCTGCCTTGACGCCCTTGGAGTATATCTTTCCAGTATCCTCGAAGATGAAAAATTCAAAGATCAGGTGGGAGAAGATAATTTTGAGCATTATAGAGGTTACCTTAAGGGTTCAAAAGACCTTCGCTCCTATCTTGTAAGAAACTACCGAAGAGATAAGGTGTTCAGGCCTGGCGAAAAATACCCGGTAGCTTTCAATTTTTTTGAAGCCTACCTTGCAAAAGACGCATATAAAGATGTTGAGAATTATCATGAGTTGAGAGAGAAAGGCTATTACCTTCGCCCCCTGGAATGGAAAAAGCTCCGCTCTCAGTTTTATTATGATGCCGGGCTGGCTGTTTTTTATGAAAAAGGCGGGGACATAACACGGCGTCAAGACGATGCAATCATGGAGTTTGTTAAAAATAATCGGGAGAATACGAGGAAGGCGCTCTTTCTCTTTATAGAAGGGCTGGATATTGACCCAAAGAACCTTGGGCTTATCCAGATGTTCACTATAATCAGCTCATTTTATCTCAAATTCTACAGGGACGATATCATTTCAGGATTGCGGGACCGCTGGCTGGAGGTGCTCAAGGAACTCCAGCCTAGATTTGCAGAACAAGTTCGAAAAATTATTCCATGATTGCATCCGGGGATAATTTTTTACCGATCATTCAGCATCCTGATAATGCCCGTCCGAAGAGAAAAATATTCTCCATTATTGCATCGCCGGTGAGTTTCAAACAACTGAATGATAACATTTTACAACAACATTTATATAGAAGCGGAGAATATATTTTTCTGGAAATATTTTTTGCAGAAATTTTTTGATTTTATATTTTTTTGAAAAGAATCGGGCGATGAAAGATTAGGAAAGCATAGCATAAAACAACGAATCGGAATTGCAAAAAGCCATGGACAAGAAAAAGTTTCTTTTTATATCCTATGATGCAAACATATCTGATACTGCATGGCAGGTCGTCAAGGAAGGCCATGACGTCAAATTTTTTATTGATAATGCTGACGAAAAAGAAGTTGCTGACGGCTTAGTGCCAAAGACGGATAATTGGGAAAAAGAAGTTGAATGGGCGGACATCATTATCTTCGACGATACGCTGGGATTTGGGAAGCATGCCCAGCGCCTCCGCAAGCAGGGAAAGGCAGTCATCGGCGGAACACCGTATACCGACAGCCTGGAGGACGACCGCGCCTTTGGCCAGGAAGAGCTGAAAAGCCATAATGTCCCGATTATTCCCTATGAATCCTTCTCTTCATTTGACGATGCCATCGCCTATGTCAAAAAAAACCCTATGCGGTATGTCATCAAGCCGTGCGGCGACACTGAAAAGCATCTGCTCTTCGTCGGTGAGGAGGAGGACGGCATGGATGTCCTCAGGATCCTTGAGGCCTACAAGAAGACCTGGGCGAAGCAGATCAAAGAATTTCAGCTGCAAAGGAGGGTTATGGGCGTTGAGATCGCTGTGGGCGGTTTTTTCAACGGGGCAAATTTTATCTACCCCATC
>JACPBU010000103.1 GCA_016180165.1 Candidatus Woesearchaeota archaeon
TCATGCACAGAAGGCGAGAAAAATATCAGGCTGGAAAAATTTGATACTGAGCAGGATGAATTTGATTTCATCATCGGAAAGATACAGGAATCAAGGCTGCCCAGAAACGAGCTTTTTGTGCTGGCAAGGACCAACCGCCAGCTGAATGAGCTGTCTGCCCTGATGAAGTCAAGAGGCATAAAGCATATCGTGAGGAGCGACGAACTGAAAGGAACTGTCATGCTGCAGGGAGATGATGTGACACTTGCCACCATCCATGCCATCAAAGGGCTTGAAGCGCATACTGTCTTTGTCATGGGCTGCACCCCTTATAACTTTCCCTGCAGGGGGAGCGAGCATCCCGGCATCGAGATGATCAACGTCGAGGAATATGACCAGGAAGAGGAGGAGAGGAGGCTGCTGTATGTTGCGATGAGCCGTGCGAAAAAAGAGATGTATCTGACCTATGCATCAAAAACCCCGACTTCTTTCATCACCGACAGCATGATGGAGCTGCTGGGGGAAGAAATAAGCGGCATGGACGGGGGGATTGGGGAGAGCACGCAAGGAAAGTATGGCTATTCGAACGAAAAGAAAAAATATAATTTTTTTCCCCAAAAAGATAGTTGGATAAAATCAAATTTAAATCCATCTTTCCCAAAAGAAAATGGCGTAAAAACGAAAGTAAACCCCCTATCCTTAGGAGAGACTGGTTTAGGAAAGAATGGTTTAGGAAAGAATGGTTTAGGAAAGAATGGTTTAGGAAATAATGATGTAAAAACAAATGTAAACTCTTCTGTCTCAAAAGACAATGGAGTCATAAGCCGCCTCAAGAAATGGCGAAGCACCTTAAACAGGGAGCAGGGTGTTCCCGCATATGTCATCATGCATGACCGCACCATCATAGACCTTGCGATGAAGATGCCGCTGACGTTAGGAGAATTAGACGGCGTTATCGGTATCGGCCCGGCAAAGATTGCCAAATTCGGTGAAGAGCTGCTGGATGTGATTCATCTGAGGCATTGAGCTTTATTGGAAGTTTAGGATTTGGAATTTGTCTTGATGCAAGAGAAGCTATAGTTGGCTTTAAGGAAGGGCTCTTTTTGTTAATTATGATTTTCCAACAGAACTTTGTTTTTGAGGGTCCGAAAAGTCGCTAATGTATATAATAAGTATCTGTTCATAAGCGGTTCTCGGCATGGTAGCCTAATCCTCGAGATTAAGGTCAGCCAAGAATTGAGAAGATAGGTCGCTAGGCAGCATTCTTGCGATATTCACATTTGGAATGATGCCTAACCAGGTATACCCTAACCACTTCTTAGTGATTAATAAATCAGAAGGTTTATAAACTAAATTGGGATTGCGAAGTTCATGAGTTTACTAATGAGAGTTAACCCTTATGTATTGGATGAAGTCAAGCAGGTGTTTCGTGATACCGCTGGGATTGGCCCAAATTATCTTAGTTTGGTAAATACTGCTGTTCTGGAGATCTTAGCCCAGACAGGGGAAAGAACATATGCAGATGGAATAATTCTTGCAGGCAGAAAAAACGAAGGAATTGTCGTCTGTGAAACAACTCTCTTGGGCCAGGTTCCTTTTATGTATGGGCGCAGGATTGAGTATGGCCCTGGTAATGTAGGTCTTTTCGTGGAATTAAAAGGGGTTGAAAGAAAGCTTGAAAATACCGCTCCGCCTCGAAGTGAAGGTTTTGTTCTGCTTCTGGGAGGAGATTTAGAATCTTTAAGAGTCGGTAAGCCTAGTTTTGTGAAAGAAGGATATCGAATGGAAAACATTACCATTTTGGGAGAGCATCCGGCTAAAAAACAACCATTCTGACTTCTTTAATTTCCCTTTGGGCACACAACATATTTTTAAAGTTTTATGTGATTCATTTGAAGTCTTAAGGCTGCTGGATGTGATTCACTTGGGACATCGAGGTAGGAGGTTTTGTCCCGGCACCGGCATCAAGGTTTATAAATCCCTCGATGCTCCTGCCCCTCATGAGAGATATTTTTGTGATAGTCCACCAGAAGGATGTTCACTTCCTGGCAAAGGCTGGGTTAGAAAAAGCGATTGAATCAAGCAAGGAGATTGCCAGGATAAAAATGGAGGAGGAATTCCGTCTTATTGAGGGTGACCCAAATGTAATTTCAGCAGATTTGCCAGCTCCGGAGGATTGCGGGGTTTTTGTCTGCGGCTCATGTGTTGCCGTATGTTTAGGAATCCAAAGAGATGCATTATCCCGGAATGGATATCATCAAAACTTCCTTCATCTTCCAGGTTCGATTTATTCAACTTGCCATTGACTTCTGCTGTAAAAAACCAAAACATTTATTAACAAAGTTAAACTTGTATATACTATGGAAAAGCTTCTCAAGCAGGTTCGCAGGGAGGATTGGCAGGAGTTTAAGGCGGAGGCAGCCCTGCATAATGAACGGTTGGGGGAGTTTCTCACCAGGCTGGTGAAAGAGCACAAGCTGAAGGAAAAGCTGCCGAATGCCGGCTGGGACTACATCCTCAAGGGCAAAAGCACATTGTCCGAGCATGATGCGGAAAAGATAAAAGAGTCTTTAGCTCTTTTTGAACGGGAAACAGGTTTTGACGGATGATGCTTCTCGATACCAGCATCCTTATCGAAATTGAAAAAAGAAACAATTTTATTATAGAACAGCTCAAAGATATTTATGATAAACGGCAGGACGCCCCAGCTGTAACCAGCGCAGTCTACGCAGAATTTCTTTTTGGCTTTTTGAAGCAGAAAAAATCTTTCCCTCAGATATTGGAGGTTCTGGAGTGCATAGAATTTGATAAAAGCGCCGCAAGAAAGTTTGCAGAACTTAAAATGGATCTCGAGAAGAAAGGGAAGGAAATCCCCCTTTTTGACCTTATCACTGCAAGTTGTGCCATTGTGAAGAACGCAATGTTGGTCACACTCGATGCTCACTTTAAGGCGGTGCCAGGGTTAAATGCCCACTATTTCAATATGCCGGAAAAGAGGAAGTTTTAAATATTCCAAAGAATAAGGGGTATAATATGCCTCAAGATGATCATCCTTATCTGGTCGGTAAACAATTTATTCCGACTGAGAAATATACTAATCAAGGCGATAATCCGGCTTTGGCTGCGGTCGTTGAGTATGGCATTCTTGCTCCAAAAGGAGGTTCATGGTATAAACGCCTCGGGCGCATTTCATGGTGGCCGATTTCATTGGGTCTTCACCTTACTGCATCTGGATTATTGGCATTTGGGAACTTCGACGGTAAATCTATGGAGCTTCAACAATTGGGAATAGCACCTTATCAATTGCCAGAAGCTAGCACTCCAGCCAAACCTAAAAGTTCTGAATCTGATAAAGTGATGCAAAATTTTGACAAATCTCTTGACGGAAAGTTGGACGCAGAAGAGCTTCATCGCTTTTTGGAGCAATTAAAGTCTCAGCCCGCCACCCCCAAATAAATATTGTGCTTGCTTCTTGTTATCTTGACTCTTATTTTTTCACCAATTTTTCCCCTTATCCCTCCTCTTGATTTCCCACTTATCCTTCCGCCTGAACTCCCATCCACCTTCCCGCCATCCTCAGCCTCCCCATTGCCTATTCCGCTGCAGCCCAGGACGGAGATTGTCCTGCCTTCAGCAGCTGCTATCATCTCATTCCTGAATCTTCCCGGCATCTTCAGCTCTGCATGGGCAATATCGCCTTTTTTGAAGGGCCTGGGCAGGGGCTTTGTTGGAATAATGGTGAAATCTTCTTTGGTCTTCAGCAGTTTAATCTTGGCTTTTTCCTGCCATCGCTTCATCTTTTCAAAAAATTCTTCCATCTCAACGCCTTTGACGGGATTTCTCCCGAAGCGGTAGGGTAAAAAATTCTGTATCCCGGCGTCAGCGTTTATGCTTTCAGCAAAATCAACAATCTTTTCCATCTCAGCTTCATTCATCCCCGGAACATAGACGGGATTGATCATCACCTTTGCTTTTCCGGATAGCGAGATAGAGCTGCACATCTCCATTACTCTCTTGATGGGATAATGGCAGCCTGCTAATCTGTCAGCCATCTCCTGGCTTATTGCATTGATGGAAACATTAAAGCGGTCAAGCCCAGCATTGATAAGCTTCCAGGCATATTCTTTGTTAAGCAGAACTCCATTCGTCACCAGGGAGATGATTTTTATCTGGGGAATTTTTTTTAAGTCCCCAATCAGTTCGGGAAGCGGCGCATACAGCGTTGGCTCTCCCTGCTAAGTGATCATGACTTCAATCTTATCGCAATCCTTCTGCTCAACAACTTTCTGCATCTCTTC
>JACPBU010000104.1 GCA_016180165.1 Candidatus Woesearchaeota archaeon
CTGTAGTCCCTTTTCTTCAATAAAAGTGTTTCTTCAGCCATTTTACCTCATATCAACTGATATGATATCAACTGATATATAAATGTTTTGGCGTCAGGTTTAAAAATAGCGATGTATTCTTCTTGCTTATGGTCAGGCTAACCGAAACAAAAACTTTTGAAGAATTTAAGCTTAAAGGGATGGGTTTATGGGATGGCAGAACTAATCCTGGCACGGTCTCCGACATATTAAACGGGTTTGGGATTGACAATGTTAGGTGGGATAGCCTTGGCGAGATTAAAGTCTCTCGGGGCCTGGAAGAGTTTATTGAACTTGCCCTTGAGCATGGAACCCCTGCCCAAAAATCTGAAATATCTTGGGAGCTATACCGTTTAAATCCCAATAAACAGCCCAGGAGGGAAGATACAAGAACGATAGTTTACAAAAAATCTGATGGCGGATTGCTTATCGTATTGATTTCTGCTTTGGATAAAATCAACCTGCCTTACCTTCAGAAACATTATACCTCCGATAGAAAACTCGAACAAGCATCAGCCTTTTCTTTAGGGGATCTTGGGATGGCAGCCAATGGCCTTCATGGTTTTCCCCCTTTGGATTGTGAAAAACGATGGCAAATAGTTTTTGATATAAACAGCCAACCTTTTTGGCATCCCATCTATCTCCATGGATCAAATACTCAAGTTGGAGATTTGCATGTTCCGAAGGAAGTCTATCTCGGCCTTATGGGCAATAGATTCCCTGGAAGGGTAGTTGAAGATGCTGTGAGAAGGGATATGTAGTTTTTGTTGGCTTAATTTCAAGCCACTTCATTAACATCAACCCGGCCAATAATCCCTTCCAGCCACTCTCGCCTTCTTCCCTAATTCCTGCTCGATTTCCATCAGGCGGTTGTATTTCGCTACTCTCTCGCCCCGTGTTGGCCCAACCTTGACAAAGCCGGCATTCACCGCAACAGCCAGGTCAATCATGAAAGAATCGTTAGTCTCACCGCCGCCACGATGCGAAACGATAGTCAGGAATTTGTTTTTGTGCGCAAGCATGCATGTCTGGATTGTCTCGGTCAGCGTTCCGGCCTGGTTCAATTTTATCAGGATGGCATTTGCTGCCTTCGTTTCAATGGCTTTCTTCAGCCTTACCTCGTTGGTAACAAGCAGATCATCCCCGACAATTGCAACATCCCTTCCAAGCTTTTGCGTAATCGCTTTCCATCCTTCCCATTGGTCCTCATGCAGGGGATCCTCAACAGTTATCAGGCCCCGTATCTTATTCACCCACGTCGTAAAATAGAAAATCATCTGCTCGGGCGTCAGATACCTGTTTTCTGATTTCAGGAAATATTTTCCGTTCCGGTAGAGCTCCGAGCATGCGCCGTCAAATGAGAGGCCGATATCTTTTCCGACGGTGTAGCCTGCAGCAGCGACAGCTTCAGCAATAAGCCTGAACGGCTCTTCGTTTGTCTTTATTCCTGCCGGGGCAAAAGCGCCTTCATTGCCGACGTTTGAGCTAAACCCTTTTTTCTTAACTATCTCCCGCAATGCCCAGCAGCATTCAATCCCCGCCCTTATCTCCTCTCTTGCAGAATTGCCCATGAGCGGAGAGATGAGATATTCCTGAAAATCAGTTGAATTGTCTGCGTGCTTTCCCCCTTCAATCACGACCATCATGGGGTTCGGAAGGACAAATTCTCTCAGCTTTATCTTGTAGCATTTTCTGATATAGTGGTACAGAGGTATGCTCCAGTCAAGGGCAGAAGCCCTTGCAACTGCCAGTGAAACTCCAAGGATTGCATTGCCGCCGAGCCTGCTTTTAGCGGGAGTCCCATCAAGGCTTATCATAAGCTCGTCAATTTCCGCCTGATGCGATGCCTCCTTCCCGGCCAATTTTGGAGAGATTATCCTGTTGACATTGTGGCAGGCTTTCAGCATCCCTCTGCCATTGAATCTTTTTGGGTCATTGTCAAACAAAGTCACTGCTTCGTGCGTCCCCGCAGAAACGCCATAAGGCACTGAAGCGGTTCCGGCAATGCCGCTCTCCAGGATAACTTTAACCTCTAGCGTCGGAAGCCCGGAAGAGCTGAGAATCTCCCTGGCAGAGATAGAGCGGATTTTGGACATACAAGAGCTTTTCATAAGCTACTATAAAAACGTTGCGGGAAGCCCATCTGGTCATCAAAACCAATCAAAAAAATCCGACCACCGCCGGTCAATAGACCGGAGGTATGCTCGCTCCCTTCGGTCGCTCGGGTCGGATTTTTTGTTCTCATTTTCCACTTGGATCTAATCCCGAGTGTAAACCACCAGTGAAACACACTGGTTGGACTTGGAGTGTATATTAAATGGAGGCAAGATGCCAGGTTGCCCAGATACCCCCAAGCGCAAGTATTTGCTGTTTTAATAGAAGATGTTTCAAAAAAATCCGACCACTCCTCCCTCATACGGAGGGATTGCTCGTATCTTTAGAGTGGTCACAAAAAGAAAAGATTTAATTAGGGATAGATACTCCTTCAAATCCTATGGTGAAAGGACATCCAAGAAATCAAGTTGATGCAGATCCTATCCTGGATGAATTGGTCAGAACGGCTTTTCTGTTTCTCCAAGATCACCCAACTCATGTTGCGGCAAGGCAACCGGGATATTATGATGTTTTAGAACAAAGCGATAAAGAATTGACTGAAGCATTAAAACAAGGCGGGCTTTTATCAGGCAGTTATGCTGCAGTTCTCAGCGGCACATCCACAAAACCTGGTGACGCATTTGATGGCGGAATTTATAGATTGGTTGTTTACAATACCGCAGGCGGGGGGTCTGAAAAGGATGGAGTAAATGTAAACTTGCAAATACGGTTAAATAGAGGGACTGAACCAGGAATATCTCATGCTGTTGGCGAGTATACTGTTGATGGAAACAGAGCTGTATTTTTTGAGGAAGTGAAGGGCATAGTCGAGGGGTGGTCTGGAAAACCCCGGCAAATAAGCATCGCTGGAGATACGGCGCCTAACTCACTTAGGTGTGAAGCCGGCAGGGTTCCTTCCTCTCCCGAATCGGAAATACCACAACCGGATGATGTTCTTGCATATCATGATAGTAAAACTCCTTTGGATGGTGCTGGAAAGCCAATTCCGGATAGCCTGTTTCCAAGTGCAAAATCAAGATTGCTTTCACACCCACAAGGAACTTCATATGAAGCAGACAAGTTCCAGATACTTTGTTTCTTTCCAAAAGGAAAAGAATAATCAGCCAAATCCCCTTATTTTGGGCAGCGATATAAAATATCGCTGTGTCACCTAATCAACGCAATTCTCCATTTTTGGTATTTGTTTAGCACCTTCGAAATCCTAGACGATGCACCGCAGGCGCTGCGTCCCCGTAGGGGTGAAAAAGCGTTCCTGTCCCTTCGGGAAGGAGGGCGACCCCCCGCAACGCGCTCGCTGTCGATAGGTTAAGGGATTTCGACTTTAGGGTGCTAAACAAATACCATTTTTGTGTTATTCGCTATATTTTGTAGGACTACAAATTTGAAGAACCTGCCCCTTAATTTCACCCAATATAATTAACATCTCCCTTGCCTTTCAAAGCCTTTGCGCCCTTCTCGGACAGCATCTTCAGGTCATCAGTCCTGCGGAGCATTTCCATCTCAATCTGTTTTATCTCTTTCTCAAGCTTCCCCGGGCTTATGTTGAGGCTAAACTTCTTATTGAGGACTTTCAATATCTCTTTTGCGCCTTTGACGCCAAGATACATCGGATGGCCGAAGGTCTCTGCCAATAAGGTGACGGCATCCATATCCCTTTTCCGGGCAAGGCCAAGGAGCAGTCCGGAAATCCCGACGATAGGGCCAACGACGCCATAAAGCCTGCCCTTCACCTTCAGCGCAATGAATTCCTTTATCAGCCTGCGGGAATTTCCCGTGCAGAATACTTTTGGCTGCCTTGGTATCGTGCTCAGCCCGATGCCGCCGAGAGTGATGATCTCTTTGACCTTAAACCCTGAAAGCAATTCGAGGATCTTCTCAGAAAATGCATATGAGCTTGCCTCATCAATCGGCTGGACATCACCGGTCATGAATAACAGATCCCTCTTCAGGCCGCTCTTGTAGAATATTTCCACTTTAGGCAGGTCTATGAGGTTATCCTCGGTCACAAAGACCGCATTGGGAAAAACCGGAGAGGTTATCTCAAAAAGCTTTTTTGCGTGGATCTCATCAACGATAAAATCAACGGCGACTTTCCCGACATTGCCGATGCCCGGAAGGCCTTCAACAAAGATGGGGGCTTTCAGCACTGGCTTTTTGCCAAACTGCTGTATCTGCCACGTGCTCATACCATCCCTCCTGCTTTCCTCTCTCCGTCTTTCATCTTCCGGCGATAATCAGCATACTTATCTTCGGGAGCAAACTTCGGGGGCTTTGGGTTTGTGGTGGCACCCCCGCATCCAGGACAGTTCTCTTTCAGCGTATACCGGCTGCAGGGGCGGCAAAACTTAAGCGGCATCATGCGGTTGTGCGTGAGAACTCTGCGCTTCCCCCGCATTTTTTAATCAAGGAAACTGCGGACTCAACAAACTTATCAAGAATTTTCTCAGCATCCTTATACTCTTCAGCATTCACCACAATATGATACCTGCCGCCGCCAAGGTAGAATGCATTGGTCTTTGTCTTTTTTCCAGCCTCTCCGATCTCAAGCGCTTTCTTGATGTGAACGATTCCCTCCGGGGAATACATCCTTACTTTAAGGTCCCCCTGGACAGACACTTCCGGAGGCTTCAGGCGCTCCCTCACCGCTTCTTCAACAACATTCGCTACCGCAAGGGAAACGCCAAGTTTCTCCAATGAGGCTTTTCCCTGGACAACTTCATCAAAACAGGGATAGACAAGGCCATATTTCTTGGAGACCTTGTCAAAGATTTCCTTAAAGACATCGGCGGTGCTTTTTCCAATCTTCTTCGCAGCGTGCTCAATGATCTTTTCTGCCTTCTGCTCAAGCTTGATCTCATTCAGCTTGCCCCTTTTCTGGCCATCGTTCACACGCCTCAGGCTCAGGTCTATCTGGCCTTTTTCCTTGTTGATTCTGAGCACCTTGCAGACAATCTTCTTGCCTTCCTTGACAAAATCACGGATATTGCGGATCCTCCCCGGACTCACCTCGGAGATGTGGATCATGCCTGACTGGCCATATTCCTCAAGCAGGGCAAAAACACCATTGGGAAATATTTTTGTGACTGTGCACAGAACGAGTTCGTCTTCCTCAGGCAATCCTTTTTTCTTCAACAGCATTTGAGAGGGAAGGCTTACTCAAGAATTTCCAGAATGCGGGCCTTGACTTTTGATTTCCCGCCAGTCGGCTCTGCCAGCCTTTTTCCACACACGAGGCAGGGAACACCCGTGCTCACCTTGCCGAACGATATCTGCTCATTCTTGCATTTAGGGCAGCGCATCTTGATAAACTTGCTCACTGGCTCACGGGTGCTTCTCATGATGAAAACCTTCCTTTTTTCCAAGATGGAAGAATAGTAAAGCGTTTATATAGTTTTTCTTTTTGCCGGGGCACCGTTCAAAATATAGGTTAGCAGCCTAAAGGAAAAATCATTTGCCCCTTGAATCAAGCTGCCGAGGGGGGCGCCTCATCGGGGGATGTCAGCAAACTGAGAAAATATTTACGATTTTTAAGCCTCCGAGCGGTAGCGATGCGAGGCACAAAAAATGGGATTTTTTCGTTGTTGCCGACCAAAGGGAGCGCAACTAGAAAAAAGCCTTAGCTTTTTGCGTGCTGCTAACCCGAGCGAAGCGAGATTTTGAACGGAGCCCTTTTTGCCACGCATAAGGGCCGAGAACAATAATAGGGACATTCCAATCAGACAAACTCAAGCTTTTTGGTGCGGAAGCCCTTCTTCTGAGGGGTGGCTTTC
Source organism: Candidatus Woesearchaeota archaeon (assembly GCA_016180165.1). GTDB lineage: Archaea > Nanobdellota > Nanobdellia > Woesearchaeales > JACPBV01 > JACPBV01. Next base: position 5,904 of record JACPBU010000104.1, read on the forward strand.
TTGCATTCCTGGCAGACATATCTGAGGTCTGTCTTTTTGGTTGCCTTTTTTCCAGTCATCTTCCACTTGGTCACAGCCGGCTTTGAATACCTGCCCAGGCCGCCAAAGCCCCTGGCAACCCCGCGCTTTGCAGCCCGAATCTTGCTCCCATATGACAATGAGCTTGGCTTGCCTTTTTTGACCTGGCTCACGACCTGCTGGGTGTGCTTCCTGCAGAACTTGCAGAACCTCTTCATCTGCTTGGGCATCTTCATAACGCTGAGGATAAGGGGTTTATTTATAAAGATTCCTTTTCGGCCTGTCAAACCGATACATTTCCGATCATTTCGCGCACCACCCTATGCCAGTTTAGAGGTCGGAGCATCCATGGATATTCTTTTTTCAACACTCGCAGAATTTACTACTTTTTAGTAAAGCCAGAAAGGAAAGATTTAAATAATTGCGGTGTTGAATAAATACTTCATATTCTGGCAATTTCCGCTTCAACACCAATTTCCTTAAATATAGAAATCAGTTTAGGCAAGTCATTCTTTGACTTC
>JACPBU010000105.1 GCA_016180165.1 Candidatus Woesearchaeota archaeon
CTTGGGATATCCTCTCCCTTGCTTCCCTGACCTTCAGTTTTACCTCTTCAGTAAGCTTATGCTCAAGGTAAATAGCACTCTTAATGGAGGCAACATCCCTCTTCAGCATTTCCAGATCCTCATGGATTTTTACCAATAGCTCGGTTTCTGCCATTATTTCTCCAGTATAAGAAAAGCCCTATTCTTTACATAGATTTCTTAATTTTTCTCAAAAAGGGAAAACCCGCACTATACACGGCTGGTGCCCGGAATTTCTGCGGCAAAACTGCTTGAAAAGATGAAGGGTTAAGCGCGGAGTTTGGTAATATTACCTTTAGGTAGTCATAGGGTACAGTTACCATAATAGTATGGTATAATCACCGAAAAGTTTATATATACTTCTGAATCCCTTCTCTCATGGTTATAAAAAGAGTGATACGCCCAAGCTTGCTTTCCCTCAAGATTATTCATTATCTCTTTTTGAGCAAAGAGGGTGCAACTATCAAAGACATTTCCAATAAGCTAAAGGCTGACTATAAGAACGTCTACGATGGAGTAAGCATGCTTGCTTCTGAGGGATTGATTCTTAAGCAAAAAATCGGCAATTACAATGTTTGCAGGCTTAATTTTAGGCATGAAGGCGTTCCAGAATATCTTAGAGAATTTAATTATTTTATTAGGCTCAAAGAATTTAAAAGAAAGCACCCCGCAGAGCACAGCATTGTTGGGGAAGCGTTGGGTAAAATAGTAAATGGGGGGCTGTTTAAGCCAGTTCTTCCATCTGCCTATCCCTTCTTTATATGCCTGATTTTTGGCTCATATGCGAAAGGGGAGGAGAATGGGGGCTCGGATATAGATATCCTGTTCATAACCCCCAACAAAAATGGAGCGTCAATACAAAAATTTCTGGCTGAGGCCAATGCGCCATACAAGCGCAAGTTTCATATCGTTGTCCAGGATGTAAAAAGTTTTCTTGCCGATTTGGTAAAAAAGAAAGAGCTTAGCATCGCCACTGAGCTCAATAAAGAGCTCCCCATAGTCTTTTATGGCGCCGATATTTTTTTCAGGGTTGTGGCGGGGGCCAACCAAGTATGATAATGCTCAATAAAAGCCAGGCAGAAATTGCAGTTAAGAAGTATAAGTCAGGCGATAAAGTGAAAATAACGCTGCCGGACGGAGTATGGGCGCAGCACCATCTCAATAAGGCGGAATATAACCTGAGGATGGCGAGAATAAACTTTGCCTTGAACAAGCGAAGCGACATGGTAATGGAATTGGAAGGATTGCCTGCCCCTGATGCTGGATTCAAGACCTTTGAATGGGTTATCATCATGAGTTATTACGCAATGTTCCATGCAGTAAACGGCCTCTTGAGGAAAATTGGGATTAAGGTTGGAAAAGAGCATGCGCACGAGGTAACTGCAAATCTCCTGCTTTATTATTTCTATTTTACCAGAATAATTGAAGAAGAGTTATTGAAGATATATGAAACTGCGGAGGAGAAAGCAAAGGAGATGGTAGGAAGCTACATCTTTGCCAAGGAGCAGAGGATGAAATCCCAATACGGCGCAGAACAGGTGTCAGAGATGGCAAATGCGGAAAAAGTTATGGACGATGCCTCATTGTTCGTGAGCAGGCTAAAGGATATTGAGAAGAATCTTATCAAAGATATGGTTTTGCAGAAGCTAGGCAAAAGGGAATTGTAACTGGATGGATAGGGGGTTGCGGGTTCAAGGTGATGTCTCAAGAATCCTAATATCAAATTTTTCCCCGGAATTTCTGCGGCAAAACTGCTTGAAAAGATGAAGGTTTAAATAATATCAAGCAGGATTGGGATTATATGGGTGCAGGGCAAAGGAGGGGTTTTCAGCCAGAGTTTCAGCACGATTATCACATGCACACCGCTTATGGCGATGGGAAGGATTCTGTCGATGCGATGGTTGCTGGTGCAAAAGAAGCAGGCTGCAGCGAGATAGCGGTAACGGAGCATTTGAGCCCGTTTTTTGCCAGATTATCCGGACAGGCTGGCAGGAAGATTGGCGGAATGACAATGATGCCCGAAGATGCTAAGAAATATCTTGATGAGATCTCTGCTGCAGAGCAGCGTCATCAAATCAAAGTTTTGAAGGGTTTTGAGCTTACCTATTTTGAATTTGACGAGGATCCAAGCAGGAGGCTGATTGAAAGGCTGAAGCCGGACATACTTCTCCTTGCAGTCCACAATCTTGAGCTTCTTTTGGACTGGGAAAGGCCAGGTAAAGGCGGAAAGCCCGGAAGGGTTGATAGAAAAGGCTATTCTGTCTACCTTGGCGGTGATTCGTTAGATGAGCTTGAGCGCCAGTATGGCGGGATAAGGGGGCTTTGCGATGCATATTTCAAAAGCCTGCATCAGGCAATTGATTTTGGAGCAAGTTTAGAGGGGGAAGGGATTTGCAGTGGTGTCGGGATTGCCCACCTTGTTGTTTTTGAGCATCATCTCCGATTCAATGGATGGGTTCAACCTTCGCTGATCAATGATGCTGTCGATCATGTTGCAGATTCTGGGCTTGCTCTTGAGGTGAATTTCGGCAAGATGGGCAAAGGAGGATGCACTCAGCCAAGGCCATCTCTTGAGGCTGCCGCAAGATACCTTTCAAAGGGTGGCAGGAGGCTGCAGTTTGCCAGCGATGCCCATTCTGTAGGGGATTTGAAGAGGGCTTCAGAGTATTTCCCAATATTTCAGGAATTGCTGCAAGGAGGTATGTATTAATCTCCCCTCGGAGCGGCTCTGCCATCTTCAAAACTCTTGACTGTGTTGGCAAGAGCTCTGTGTCCCCGGATGGGTGAAAAAGCGTTCCTGTCCCTTCGGGAAGGAGGGCGACCCCCCACGACGAGCGCAATTCATTATGGTGGTTGAGTTTTGACCTTAGGATGGCAGAGCCGCTCTTGCCGAAGCTTAATACATACGCAAGGAGTTAATCCGCCTGATAAAGGAAAAAAAGAAGAATAAAGCACCACCTTCAGCAAGTCAGGGGAACAGGATGGAGCAATAAAAACGAAATTTCCTCCGTCAACTTAGGCTTCTTTCCTTTTGGCAAGCAACTCGTTACTGAAAAACATGCCATAATCTTCTGGCTGAAACTCGTTTACTTTAAGCAATTTTTTTGCAGCTTCAAGGGCATGAAGGCCCATATCGTCGTTCCCTTCAAGGCCAAGAATTAAGGTACTCCTTCCCCCATGCTGCATGTGAACTCTTATGTAATCGCCCCCATCATTAACTGCCGGGGTAAATTGCGAAATAGCAGCAGCGCTGAAATCAGGTTTAAATGTCTTATACTCCCCGCTCATCACTTCACTCCTGAAGCCAACTTCGCCTGCTCCCTGGTAGTGTTTTAGCAAAGCAAGGTATTGATCCAAAAGATTTCTGTTCCGTTTGGGGAGAAGCTCGATTGCCAACACCGATTGTTCCGGAACGTAGGATGGCACCGCCTGCAACCTTAATGAATCGCATAAGGCAGCTTTCGCAGCATCAGCTTCTTTTTGGGCATCCCTTGCATAATCAGCCATCTTTTTTTGATCGAGTAACGCACTGAAAAATCCCTGCCTTTTTTCATCGCTTAATCTCAGGAAGTTTGGATCTCCTTTTGTAAACATTAGGTACATTATAAAATTCTCTGGGCCGAGGTGGACAGCAAGTTGCCTAAATTTTTTTTCTTCAACGGCATCCTTCATCTGCTGATGAATACTCTGAAAGTCATACCCTCCAAAGTGGCAGCTGACATCCTTTCCGAATACCTCTGCAACCATATCATCTTCAGCGTAGGCTCTCCCCGGCGTAATCTCAAATCCCTGCTCTTCGACTATCCCAGCTATCTCAAGTATCTTACCAGCAGACTCAAAGGAGGTAATTCTCTCGCCCGGCCTTAACTCTTTGGAGAACATCACTCCAATCATCTTATCAACACGGTCCGGCAGATTCAAGCTGGAGTGCGCAAGAAGAATACCGTGTTTGGAGTTATATGATGCCTCCCAAGCCGGTCTTAAAGGGTTTTTTCCAACTTCCCTCAAGAACATAAACGGGCTATTCCTGCTCCTGTCTGCAGCAGATAGCATCTCCCTTAGCGTTTCAAACCTTTTAGTTTCCGGCATTTCCTTTCCCCCGCGATATATGATAATGATGGTATGAGAGAGGCATATTTAAACTTTCTGGGAAAAAATTACCCAAGGGCAGTGATTAAAGGGATGAGACTTGGCAAAGGCGGAATATTCTCATTTCTGACCGGGCCATAAATACTTAAAGGCGCTTTGG
>JACPBU010000141.1 GCA_016180165.1 Candidatus Woesearchaeota archaeon
CAGGACTTTGACTGGGATCTGCCGAAGGCGATGCACAAGGTCATGGTCAATGCGGAAAACCTGGTCAGGCACAGGCTTCATACCGACTCTAAAACGCCGAGAAAATAAGTTTCCGCAGCTATCTTTTTGATATCCCCTCAAGCTTCTCAACTTCTTCCTTGACCTCCCCCAGATTCTTCTTTTATCCAATCAATCTCCCTTTTCATCTCTCCTATCACCTTCTCCTGCTCCAGCGCAATGCTCAACAGCATCATCGAAACGACATCAAGGCTGTTTGCGTACGTTATCGCAGAAATATGCTGCTTGGGGTGCACCATCAGCCTGTCAAACAGCTCCCCGTCTTCCTTCCTCAGCGCATCCCTGAATTTCTTGAACTCCCAGATAGTGTGATCGACCATGTTCCTCATCGGTATGATGGTGCGGCCCATAAAACCCCGGTACAAATATCCTTTTCCTCAGCTCATTCTCCTGCCAGGAAGGAATCAACTGCACATAAAAATTTTATTTTTACTGTATTCCAGCCAATTTTTCAATCTCCTTCTGATAGTAAGCCGCAATCTTCAATAAAGCCATCACCCCGCCTCAAAGCTTGGCAGCTTCACTTCGTGCTCGATGACAGGAACCCTTTCCCTGTTTTTTGCCTTAAGCACAATCAGCCCGTAGCCTTCCAGCAGCTTCAAGTCACGAAAGACCGCTTCATATTTCCTGTCAAGGGCTTTTGCCAGCCGGTAGATGTTTTCCGGGGGCTCTTTGCCTAATTTAAGCAATAGCTTAATCCTCTCAGGAGAAAAAATCTTTGCAAACAATTCCGGCGTAACAAGCAATGTTTTTGCTGCCTTCCCCTTATCAACAGGCTTCCCTTTCAAGACATCGTGGATATACCTATTGTCTCCTGCAATCCGTTCTCCCAGGTTCCTGGCAATTTCGATTTTCACTGTTTTACACCACCTTAAGAATATTTTTTATGACCGATTTGCTGACCTCAACAACCTTCTTCTCTGCTTCTTCAAAAGTCATGTTTTCCCAGATTACCTTTTCCCTCTTCAGGATGTGGATTGCGTTCCCGGCCTCCCCTCATGCAGCTGATTGTCAATTCGCGCAACCTGAACCCATCCGTCTCCCTTAAAGTATAGATACTGATAGGCAAATTCCAGCCCATCGGGAAACTGTTCTGATTTCTCAACCTTCCACAGCTTCTTGATCAGCCGCTTGTCTATCGCTAAAGGAATGTCCTGATTGATGATGGCCTGGCGCATTATATGACTCCATAAGTTATATATTACTTATTAGGTTATATATAAAAGTTTCCTTTCAAGATTTGATAGGAATTTGTGGTTTAAATACCCCACGGCTGGTGGTGGCAAGTGGCAAGTGGGGCGTGGAAATTGGCAAAACAGCTTGTATGATGGAATGGCCGGGCAGTGTAGGGCCGGAATTTATGAAAAAGAAGGATAGGATTTACAGGTGAAGACAGTTATAGTAAATCACCAAAATTCTCGAAAATCCAAAAGGTGATTTACTATACTAGAAAATCTCGCAATATTTCGATAATTAACGAGATTTGCTATTAGTAAAAAAATCCCAACCGCACCAACAGAAAATCTGAGGACTTTCTTAGTCCCGCTCGCTTTGCTCGGGAACTTCCTTGTTGCGCTCACTCCGTTCGGCAACAAGCTGCGGGGTATGAAAACTCATTTTGAGGAATCAATCCCGGGGAAATGGATAGTCCCCCAAGAATAGAAAAAACAGGTACAGCCTAAACCGTCAGCATGGTTTAGCCATCCTATCAACATAGGATATTATCCACCCAATAACTTGTTCCTTTGCAGTATCGTTCGATGGCTCTTTAATTTCTATCTTGGCGTCGGCGTGAAATTTAGGATCAATAGAATCTCGCTTATTTCCCGTAAGGGAATACCAATCAGGATATTGTGATAATCGGATTGTCAAATCAGGCATGCCCCCTTCTCCATTAACCTCAAATTTGTACCTTTCAACATTAGGGCGGGCTTCATCAAAGTCGTCTTTAACTTCAGTAAGGCCAAGGTCGCAAATGCGGGAAACGAGATCAGTATCACGAACTACCCTTATTCCATGAGGATTATACAATGGTTCAAGGGCAGTATTTGTTTGTTTACTCAATCGTTCAAAAATGTCTGCTGATGAATCGCTGCCTGTTCCCCCTTTGCCTGCCATCTTTCCTTTCACCTTTTAGTTTTTCCTTCCTTGTTGATTTAATTATTGTGAATGCTCCCCTAACTTTAAATAAGGGGATTATTTTTATTGTATTTGTTTAGCACCTTCGAAATCCTAGACGATGCACTGCAGGCGCTGCGTCCCCGTAAGGGTGAAAAAGCGTTCCTGTCCCTTCGGGAAGGAGGGCGACCCCCCGCAATGCGCTCGCTGTCGATAGGTTAATGGATTTCGACTTTAGGGTGCTAAACAAATACTTTTTGTTTTATCCCTTCTTGTTAGCCAGAACGCTGTATTTCTGACATAATGTTTGCTGGTTTTGAAGGTGTTATCCTTCCAGATTCACTAGTGCCTGCTCCTTTGGTATGTTCAGATTGCCCGGCAACATACAAGACAAGCAGCCTTTTTTCTCCATCAGGCCCGCCAAGGTAGATTACTTTTGGCATGGGCCAATTTGCATCCACTCCTGCCTGTATTCTTTGACTGCATTCATTTACTTTTCCTTCTGAGGTTAAGTCATATAATCTATCCTCATAGGCAAGCATTCCTTCTAATCTGCCATACTCTGCCGAATGAACTTTTCTTTCAGAAGAGCCCCGAGCGGTTAAATACAAATCAGTTATGATAGCCAACTCATTATTAAAAGAAGCTCTATGAGCAAATCCAATCGCAACAACCTCTTTAGGGGCATGCGTGCCTAACCCTTCTAATGCCCTGGTTATTAAGTCTTGTTCCGTAAAAGGCTTTGAAGTAGATGCACTTTTTGGGTTAAATAACCCCTCCAGACTTTCTATACTAGTGTATTCCATGTGAAACCTCCATTTCCTTGAAAACAATTGTGTTAAATATGTATTCCAGTGAGGAGTACATTGTCCTATATAAATCTTTTGATTTTTAATCACTGGTCAGTAAATAATGGTTTTCTAAAGGGGTTATCCAAAAACCATGGATGCGGCATATCAAAGTTGAGATTCAAGCTTCCATACTGAAAAAAGAAACCATTAAATACAAAACATTCTCGGATGGAAGTTAATCGATACTTTGAGGTGAACACCATGAAAAAACAAGCAGCTCAGGAAGCTTCACATTGGAAGCCGGCCCTTATCAGCTCGGCAGCAGTCCTTATCGCAGCGATGGCATATGCTGTCATCAGGTATAATATCATCAAGGGAGTTCCTTGGGAACATCTTCCTTTGTATATCTCTAACAAGGGGATTGCGCTTGCCTCGGTGGTGCTGATAGCGCTTGCCTATGTCTTCGGCCCGTTGACAAGGATCAGGCCAAAGGTTTTCGCTAAATTCATCCCCATGGAAAAATATTTCGGGCTTCTTGGGTTTGGGCTTGCTGCCGTCCATGGAATCATCTCCCTGCTGCTCTTCAGCCCTGCGAACTATCCTAAATTCTTTCTGGAGGCGGGAAAGTTAAATCTCACCGGGGAGCTGTCTATGCTCTTTGGGGTGCTCGGCTTCATAATCTTTTCCCTCGTCGCCATCAGCGATATTCCCGGAGTGATCGACAGCGCAGAAAGATGGAAATTGGTCCAGCGACTTGGGTATCTTGCCTACCTCTTTGTCCTGCTGCATGTTGCGGTGATGGGCTTCAGCGGCTGGCTCCAGCCGGATACGTGGCCGGGAAATCTCCTGCCGATAAGCCTTGTGGCGTTTATAGTGATTGCTCTGACATTTTTGCTGAGGGTTTCAGTAATGCTGTTTCCGGCAAGGAGATGAGCCATGTTGATGGTTTCGGTGATGCTGTTTCCGGAAAAGAAGTGAGCTTGGCCGGGGCTTCAGTGATGGCTCCTTGAGAATTGATAACTTAACCTTTTTTGAAAATCGCCTTTTTATCCCCATTTTGTGCACCTCGATATTTGTTAAAACCTTATCCTTTATTTCGCTTTCTATGTGTGCAACTTTAGGGGTTCACTCCAAACTCTTCGGATTCTGCGGAATCCTCGTCCCTCCAGCTCGTTCCTCACACTCTGAAAACCCAATCGTGTTTTCGAGGCTCGTCACGAAGTCGGGAGAACCTATACTT